>DASZUZ010000769.1:0-5855 GCA_035547415.1 Bryobacteraceae bacterium
AGGAACGTTCCGTTCGTGCTCTGCTGATCGAAGATCAGAAACTCACCGAGCCGGAAAAGAATAAGAGCGTGCTCGCTGGACATTGCTTTGTCTTCCGGAAACCACACGTCACAGGGCAGGCCGGTCGAGACGCAGTTGCCGGAACCGATGAAGTTCTTGCCCTCCCGAATCGCGAAGACTTCACCCTCACGGCGGCGGCTGTACGAGATGAGCACGCCGACAATCCGGCCGTGGTACTCCGCAACAGCCGGCTCCTGCGGCTGATCGTAGTTCCGAGTCTTCCGTTCCGAACCCGAATCCGCGGCATCTTCCTGCACCCGCGTCCGGTTACGCGAGGGACCCGCGCCTTCATTGGCATTTCGCGGCGCACCCGAATCCTGACAGTAGGGACAGTGCGTCCATGTGGGATCCATCGTGTGGCCGTTCGGGCAGACGCGGGCAGCCTGCACTTTCACCTCCTGGGGAATGTGTCCGCAGTGGACGCACTTTTTGGCCGCGTGCTCGATCTGCTGACCACAATTTGTACAGATCCGGCGCAGACGCTGTTCGAGCGCCTCGCTTTTTCCAAAGATCGGATTTTTGAAGAGGTCCATAATTCTCACTCAGTTATTCGTTCGGCTGTTGTTGGGATTGTGGTTTCGGAGGCCCGGCCGGCGGCTCCGTGGTCGCCGGGATTGCGGTCGACGGCTGTTCGTTTTTTTTTTCGGGCGGCGGACTGAACACTGGGGCTATCGCAACCTGCAGTTGCTTCCGCAGTCCTGCCGCCTTCTGCCGCTCCGCGATCAGTTGCTTCTGCAAAAGCGCAACCTGCTTTCGAAGATTCATGACCTCCCCGACCTGCGACTCCGGGTTGTTCTTCGGCGGATCGTTGGGTCGTGCGGCCGGACTCGGGTCCTGATCTGGCCCCGTGACGGCAGGAGCCAGTTTTGTACTGGATGTATCCATGGCCGGTGGTAGCGCGGCGGGCGGATTCGGCGGCGCCTGCGTAATCGAATTCGAGTGAGCCGACGGGCCCGGTCGCCGGGCGCGCGAAGCCACGCTGCCGGGTATCGTCATCAGGAATACACCAAGCGCGAAACCTGCCGTACCCGCCACCACCGAGCGAATCGCCGGCCGCGGGAACCACCGGGCGCCGTTCGCATCGGTTATCGGAACGGCAGCCGGGCGTACGGCGTAGCGCGCAAACTGAACCGTGACGTTATCTTCGCCGCCCGCGTCGAGAGCCAGGTCCACCAGCTTTCGGGCGATATCCTGCTCCGAACCGGCGTTATTGAGCGCCTTGACGATCTGGTCCTGTTTGACATACCGGCTCAGGCCGTCTGAACAAAGCAGAACTCCGTCTCCGATCTCCAGTTGCAACGGACCATGCACTTCCGGCTCGACCGTCACCTTCGCGCCGACAGCCCGGCTCAGCAAAGACGCGTCCGGGTGCCCCTCCGCCTCCTCTTCAGTAATCAGACACGCGTCGATCATTCGCTGGATTGCCGTGTGATCGTGGGTGAGCAGTTTCAACTGCCCGCCGCGAAACAGGTAAGCCCGGCTGTCTCCGACGTGCCCGATCCATGCAGTTCCTTTGCTGACGAGCAAAAGCACGATCGTCGAGCCCATCTTCTCCGTGGAAGGATCACCGGAATTCGCCTGCTCGTGCACACGGGCGTTCGCGGACTGTATCGCCTGAACAATCGCCTGGTCGCGCGGATGATCGGCGGGGAGTTGCCGGAGGAACTCTTCAACGGTCTGAACGGTCAACTGCGCGGCAAGCGAACCGCCTTCATAGCCCCCCATACCGTCCGCCACAAGATACAGATCGCCCGCCGGAACCTGCGTCCGCGTCATACGATCCTGGTTCTCTTCCCGCACCTTGCCTGTCTCGGAGCGCGCACCGACGATCATTTCCGGAGTACACTGAACGGCGCTGGTCGATGGTTCCACGGTAATTCCTTAACGAGGAAGCGCCGCCGCGGAACTCTGCCCCGCCTGCACCACGCGTAACGACGTCGCACCCACTCGAATCACATCCCCGGGACGAAGGCTGAAGCCCTTTCCCGATATCTTGTGACCGTTCAGAAACGTGCCGTTTCGCGATTTTTCGTCGTACAGAAACAGATCGCCGTTGTCGTAGAGCACTCGTGCGTGATGACCCGAAAGGTATTGATCGTTCGAGATAGCAAGGTCATCGTCAGGCGCGGATCCGATACTGAACGAAGCCGATTCGATTCCGAACCTGCGCCCGGCGAGCGGCCCTTCCACGATTTCGAGCAGAGCCGCTTCGTTTCCCGGCCGCGGAGCGGGAAAAGTAATCCCGGAGGCTTCCTGATACAGAGTTCTGGTATGACGGTTAGCCCTTTTTCCGGGGTCAGGAACAGAAATCGGAACCGGCTCTTCACTCTGTTCCCGTTCCGCTGGTTCCCCTCGCGTTTTCTCTCGCCTGCGCCACGCGATCAGCAGACCGAAGCACACGGCGAGCGCAGCGGCCAGGATACCGTATTCCCACCAGGGGACGCTCACCGCATTCACGATGTTCGCTGTTTTGGGAATCGCCACTGAGATCTCCTTCCACGCGTCGGGCCTGCCCGGCTCCCGGAAGAGTACGCCGGCGGATTTCGTGACTTCTCCTGAAGCCGCAACCGCATTTCGATCGAAGAAAACCACTCTTGCCTGGAGCGTTGTATCGAGCCACGAACGAAGTCGTTCCGGAAGCGCGCTGACCGGGGCCGTATAAAACCGGCCTCCCGTATTGCGCGCAATCGCCGCCAGAATCTGCGCAAACGCTTCTTCGGTTCTGGCTCCGCTGACAGAAATTGCGTCAACCGGGACACTCCGGCGGTTCGCTTCATCGGTCAACTCGCTCAGCGTGTGCCTGCTGTCTTCATCCTTGCCATCTGAGACGACTAACACGCGGCGCAATTGCCGGCGATCGCCCGCACTGATTGAGTCAATTGCGCGCAGGATCCCGTCATAGAGTGCAGTCGAATGGCCTCTCCGCTTCAGAGATTGCGCGGCCACGACAAAGCGCGCCGCGTCCGCCCCCGGCGGAGAGTTCACTTCGCTACTGTCCGCAAACGACACGAGCGCAAACCGCAGGCGAGGACTCATGCGCGGAGCCAGCGCGGACAAGCTGCTCTGGATTGCTTCGACAGTCTGCTGCCGTATGCTGCCGCTCGTGTCAATCGCAAACGCGACCGTCAGAATCTTTCCCGATTTTTCGAGCGTCGAGACTCGTGTTGCCGAAACAGTCGCCTGCCCATCCTCCAGAAGCCGGAACTCCGAGGGGTCCGGACTGACGCTATGCCCCGGATCGAACTCGATGACTGCCGATATCCCGCCATGGTCTTCGGCCGACAGCAGAGTCAGTGGAAGGCTGTCCGAAGCCCCACCAGACGCTTCAGTCAGAAGAATAAGCGCGAAAACAGAGAGACACCGCATACACCACGCCGTCCGATCGCGTATTCCGCAGCGGTTTATTATGCGGCGCCACAGCGCCAAAAGCGAGCCTCTATATTCAAATCCGGGTGAATTGCGCTTTTTCAGGCGAATTCGGTGCAAGCGCGACACCGCGCCGCGTGGAATAACACGGGCCCTTCTTCATTTCTCTTGACACTCATGCGGGCGCCCGCTCACTACATGGTCAGGGGCTTAAAGAAAACAACCTGCATGGACGCGGG
Organism: Bryobacteraceae bacterium; assembly: GCA_035547415.1. Taxonomy (GTDB): domain Bacteria; phylum Acidobacteriota; class Terriglobia; order Bryobacterales; family Bryobacteraceae; genus BOG-234. The sequence continues at coordinate 3,666 of DASZUZ010000769.1, forward strand.
CGAGAACATTGACGGCTATCTGTTCGAGCGCCTGATCGGACGCGGAGGAGTCGCCGAAGTATGGGCCGCAACCGAGGAGAGCAGCGACAAGCGCCTCGCAATCAAGATTCTTCTGCCCGAATTCCTGAATAACCCGGGCGTCCTGCGGCACTTTGAATGGGAAGGCCAGCTTCGGTTCGATCATTTCAACATCGTGCGCGTACTGAAGACGGTGACCATCGAAGGGCGTCCCGCTCTGGTCATGCCGCTCTACGAAGGAGGATCGCTCGAGGCGAAGATTCGTTCCACGCAGTGGGAGCAGGAATCGGGCGTCGGACGGCCCATCCCCCTTCCGGAAGCGCTTTCCATTTCTTATGATGTTGTGGCGGCCCTCGATTACGCGCATCAACACGGAACCATTCATCGCGATGTCAAGCCGGCGAACATTCTGCTCGACACAAACGGCCGCGCTTTCCTCTCTGACTTCGGAACGGCGCTCGACATGCGCCGTCTCCTGGTAACGCGATTCGCCGGCGGAAGCCCGCTCTGGACCAGTCCGGAACAGATTCTCACTCCGAAGAAGGTGACACACCGGTCCGATGTCTACAGCTTCGGATGCTGCCTTTACGACATGCTCACCGGGCGGCCGCCCTTCGATGCGGATGAAGACGACGATACCGCCTGGGTGTTCGCGGTCCAGACGAAACACGCGAAGGAACCGCCCGCGCCGATGCGGACCTGGAATCCCGAGATCCCGGAAGCCTTCGATGAGCTTGTCATGAAGTCGCTCGCCAAAGAACCGGAAAACCGAATCCCGGGTTGCGGTGAGTTCGGGCGCGCTCTCCGGCAGTTAGAGCAGGAAATCTACTCGCCTGAACCCCCGACTCCGCCTCCGCTCCCGGTTCCACCGAAGCCCCGACGGTGGCAGCAGGTTGCGGTGATGCTGGCGGGATTTTTCAGCTTTCTGCTGTTGCTGTATCTCATTGCTCCGAACGAAAAGACTGCCCGCTCAGAGCCCGCGCCACAACCGCCGATTGTGCGTCAGGAGCCGCCTGCGCGCAACACCCCTCCCATCGATTCGCCGCCGGTTGCGCATGAGACTGCGCCCGTTGTTCCGCCGCCCGCCGCCAGACCGGCGCGACATTCGGAAACACCGGCGCCCGTTCCTCCAGTGCCGCCGCGCAAAAGCGTTCGCCGGCCGCCAAAGCAGGAAAGCGACGCGCCGGAGCCGGCGCAGCCGAAGGACGCACTGCCGGCCGGTTATCACGCCGTGAACGATCCGGGTCCGGCGATTGTCGGCGAAGTCGAAATTCAGGTCGAGGACACCGAAGCGAATCCGTTGGACATGGTAACCGTGCATTTCAACGATCACGACTACGTGTGGCCCAATGGAACGGGACACCTGAAAGGCGTGCCCGGGCCTTACACGCTGCGGTTTTCCAGATCTGGCTATCGTTCGGAATCCCGGCAGATCAACGTGACCGCGGAGAAACGTCAGGAGACGGTCCGGCTGCGTCGCTTCGCCCTGCCGTAAACGCGGCGACGAGCCTCATCTCTCGCGCAAATCGTGAAACAACTTCATCTCGTGGTCGGCATCGTCCGGACGATTGAGTTTGCGATACGCCTGCGCAAGCTGGAAGTGCGCCGAACGGGCAAGCGCGCTCTCCCTTTCCGCCTCGATGACCTGTCTGAGATATTTTTCCGCTGCTCCCGCATCCCCGGAAGCGTTCAACGCCCTGCCGAGTTCGAACAGCGTCTCCGGCATGCCCGGCTGGAGGGCGTTGGCCCGGTTCAGTTCCGCGACGGCCTCCGGCACACGCCCCTCGTTCAGCAGAACAAATCCGAGCTTGAAAGCGGCGGCGGCCGATCCGGGCGCGAGCTTCGCCTCGGTGCGGAACTCGGTTTCGGCCTTCTCGTAGTCGCCGGATGCGAGATACAATTCACCGAGCGAGTAATGTACTCCGCGCAGATCGGGGCGCTGCGCCAGCGCCGCCCGGAAGTGTTTCTCGGCCGCGTCCCGGTTTCCGCTTCCTGCCATGGCTTCGCCCAGCAATTCATGAGTACGCGCCGACTCCGGGTTGCCGTCTCTGAGCCGGTCGAAGAGTTGCTTCGATAAACGCGCGTGCGCCTGGCCAAGGTAGTAGAGAAGATCGGGGTCATCCGGACGCTTCAGCAAAGCCGCTTCGAGACCGTCTACCGCTTCGCGAACCC
>DASZUZ010000770.1:0-1968 GCA_035547415.1 Bryobacteraceae bacterium
TTCGTCGATCTGGCCGCCTTCGAGTTCGCCGGTACCGCGCATGATGGCCTTCTTGATGTTGTCGGAAGGCATGGAGACGGCCTTCGCGGCCGTGATCGCCGTGCGGAGCCGGGGGTTGCCGTCAGGATCGCCGCCCGCGCGGGCAGCGATCTGAATTTCCTTGATGAGACGAGTGAAAACCTTGCCGCGTTTGGCGTCGAGGGCGGCCTTCTTGTGCTTGATCGTCGCCCACTTTGAGTGACCTGACATTTGTGAAAACTCCGGACGTGCGAAACGGCGCACTCGTCGCCATCAGGCGGAGCGCGCCGGTAGAAAATCCCTTAATTGCAAAGGATACCAGATGAAGCGAGGTTCGAAAGCGCTTCGCCGGTCAGGCGAAAGACGGTCCAGTCGTCGAGCGGGACGGCGCCGAGCTTCTTATAGAAGCCGATCGACGGCTCGTTCCAGTCGAGCACGGCCCATTCGACGCGGCCGCAGCCACGGTCGACCGCGATCTTCGCGAGATGGCGCAGCAGGGCGGAACCGGCTCCCTTCCCGCGGGCATGGGGTCTGACGTACAGGTCTTCGAGATAAAGGCCGGGTTTCGCGAGGAACGTCGAGTAGTTCTGGAAAAAGAGGGCGAAACCGACGCATTCGCCGCCGTCGCAGGCGAGCAGGACTTCGGCGGCCGGGCGCGGGCAGAAGAGGGTCCGGCGAAGCTGTTCCTCGGTGGCCGTGACGGCGTGGGAGAGGCGTTCGTAGTCGGCCAGTTGACGGATGAGGTCAAGGATCGTGGGAACGTCGTCGGCTGTAGCGGGCCGGATGCGGAGTTCGGGCATCTATGGGTCAGTCTACGATGCTGTGGACGGAAATTTCAGGTGGGTTGTCGCTGAACGGCGAGAGGCGCGCGCGTTACTTGCGCGTTATGAGGTTTCGCTCCCGACTCCGCCCTGGACCTTCTCCAACATGAGATGAGTCGCGTATTCCGAGTCCCTGCGATCGGTTACGGAGAATCCAAGCGCATGCAGGTCCAGGCCCTGAAACAGCGGTTCACCCTGGCCGAGGAGGACAGGCGCCAATGCAAGGTGCAGGGAATCGATCAGTCCGGCCTTCAGATACTGCCGCACTGTTGACGCGCCGCCTCCGATCTTGACATCTTTGCTGCCCGCGGCTTTCTTCGCGAGTTCGAGCGCTTCTTCGATTCCGCCAGTAACAAAGAAGAAGGTGGTTCCTCCTTCCATGACGACGGGCTCACGCTCGTAGTGGGTCAGAACGAATGTTGGAGCATGATACGGCGGATTGTCGCCCCACCAGCCCTTCCATGACTCGTCCGGCCATGCGCCACGCACGGGACCGAACATGTTGCGGCCGAGAATGAATGCGCCGAAGTTGTCCATCGCGCGGTGGGCGAACTCCTCGTCGATGTTCCCGGCCGATGATCCACCCTCTTGCCCGTGCATGGAGCGGAAACTCCGCGTGTGAAAAAACCACTGAAAGATCTCGGTTCCACGCTTGCCGAGCGGATCGCTCAGGCTCTGCTCGACCCCGGCGCTGAAACCATCCAATGAAACGCTGAAACCCGCTACACGAACTTTTGACATCTGTGCTCTTTCCTCCGCGATTCTTGTTCTGACATTTTGCTCGAGACCGGAGCTGCGTTCATCGTCGGGTATTTTTCCGCCGCTGTTCGCTTTCCTTCATCATTTCGTTCAAATCCGCAGCCGGGCGTATTTCCCACGGCCCGAACCTCAAACCCGGATGCCGCGAAATGAGCTGAATGGCATGATTCATGTCTCGCGCCTCGAGCACCAGAATGCCCCCGAGCTGTTCTTTGGTTTCCGAATACGGACCGTCCGTAGTCGCGACTTTGCCGTTCTTCCAGTACAGCGTCAACGCGTTTTCCGGAGGCTGAAGAGCTTCTCCCGCGGTAAAGTGCCCGTTGGCGCGAAGATGATCGTCGTACTCAAAGCACGCATCGAGCATCGCGTG
>DASZUZ010000771.1:0-2437 GCA_035547415.1 Bryobacteraceae bacterium
TTTCGAGCGCGCCGAACCCCAGAACGAACACGCCCAGTTGCCACCACCAGAAGCGCCGTTCACCCGTCTCCGTATAGCGGATGAACAGGGCCAGCGCCGCCAGCAGGAAACAGGCGCAGAGCGCTTCGTTCAGCGCCGAACTCCACGTCATCGCGACCATCAGCGCGGCATTCGCCGTCCAGGCGATGCACGCCACCAGAGCGGCCAGGCGCGAATGCGTGATGCGGCGCATAACCCACGTGAGCAGTATGAGATCCGCCGCCATCGTGAGAAATGCCATGAGCCGGAAAGGCAGCGCGTCGAGGCCGAACAGCGCTTCGAAAAGAAGGAAGAATCCGCGCTCGCTCCAGGGCCGGATTGTTCCCTGCGCGGCGGGCTCGAACAGTTCCCGGACCAGATCCCGCCATCCGTGAACCTGACGCAGCAGCCCCAGCCACGCGAAATCGTCCGCAATGAACCAGCACTTCAGCCCGTCCCGGTACAGCCAGAACAGAAAGACGATCGGAAGCACCCACCACAGCGCCTCGGCCGCGCGCTTCTTCGCAACCCCCGCGTTCACTGCGCTTCGATGCTGATCGCCGCGGCGATCACGCCCAGTTCCCGCTGATCCACCGCCCCGGCAGGAATGCTCTTATCCAGCTCGAAATCCACCCGGATAGAGTCCGCCGCGAGCATCCGCGCGGGCACGTCCGCTGTGAACGTATACGGCCCCGGCTTCGAATAGCTTTCCGATTTCAGCTTCGTCCCGCCCGCGGACGCCGTCAATGTAATCGTCTTCAGCTTCTCGATCGCCACGTCCGGAATCGTGAACGCAAAGTGCAGCGTCGCCCCGCGCTGCGCTCCGCCCAGGGGAGAACGCAGCAATACGCTGAACTTCCCCGCCGTCCACCGCCACGCGCCCCCTTCCACGCCATAAAAGCCGCTCAGAAGCTGCGCCGATGTCGCCGGATCGTTCGTTCTCACCACCGCCGCGATTTGCGGCCCGCCCTCGGATTCGTCGTTCTGTACGGTGGTGCGATGGTGCTTGCCGCGGCAGGCGCCGCTCGATAGAAGAAGGACTGCCAGCGCAACGGCGCAACCGGATCGATTCCTCAAACTCCTCTGCCTCTCTCTGTTTCAGGGTCTTGCGCGCCGCCGCTCAATCCAGCCGGGCGACCTGAACTAAACAACTATAAAATGTCGGTCCGGCGCCCATGTCCGTGAGCCGCTGCGAGGTCAGCATGTTGACCGAATTCCCGCCCGGCGCCAGTTTCGGCCAGCGTACTGAAGGAGCGCTCACCACGCCCGCCGCGACCGTCGGAGCGACCTTCGCCACCAGCAGGCACTCACCTCTGTCATTGAACACGCGCACCGCATCGCCGGTTTCGATATGCCTGGTGGCGGCGTCTTCCGGATGAAGCGTCAGAGTCCCGGTCTTGGCGTCCGTATCCGCCCGGTTCCCGAACGTCGAGTTCATGCTGTCGTCGTTCTTGGGCGAGATCAGTTCCAGCGGATACCGGGCGGCCAGTTCGCGATCTCCCCCCCGCGACTCCACCGGCGGCTCGAACGCCAGTGTTTCCGCCTTAAATTCGCATTTTCCGGACGGAGTCCCGAATCCCCCCTCCGCGAACGGAAGAAACGGCTCACCGACCTTCAGCCGGACCGAGTGCTCCGCATCGAGTTGTTCGAGCGTAATCCCTTCGACAAAAGGATGCCGGCTGTCGAGCAGAGTCCGGATCATGTCGTCGTCCGAATCCCGGAAACAAGGCTCATCGAAGCCCAACCTCGCCGCCAGCCGGCGGAACACCTCGGTATTCGGAAGCGCCTCCCCGGGAGCCCGCAGCGCCGGACGCGCCAGTTGCAGATGGAAATGGCCGTAAGCGAAGTAAAGATCCGTGTGCTCGAGAAATGTCGTGGCGGGCAGCAGGATATCCGCGAAATCGGCTGTATCGTTCCGGAACTGCTCCAGCACCACGGTGAACAGGTCTTCCCGCCGCAGTCCCCGCCGCACCGCGTTCTGATCCGGAGCGATCGCGGCCGGATTGGAATTGTAAACCACCAGCGCCTTCACGGGCGGCTTGTCCAGCGTCGTCAGCGCCTCGCCCAATTGGGCCATGTTCACAAGACGCGTCTCCCGCCCGAGCGCGGACGCCAACTGCAGGTCCGGACGCTCCAGTCCCGTCCGGTTCAACTGAAAGGCGGCCGATGTCGAAAGCTGCAGCCCGCCCCCCACGTCGCGCCACGCCCCCACCAGCGCCGGCAGCAGCGCGACCGTCCGGATCGCCATCCCGCCGCGCTCGGAGCGCTGCACGCCGTAGTTCAGCCGTATCGCGGCCGGTCGCGTCGTCGCGTATTCGCGCGCCAACTGAACGATGTCGTCGGCCGCAATCCCGGTCAATTCCGCGGCCCTTTGCGGCGTCCATTCCCGCACCCGGTTTTTCAGTTCTTCGAAACCGAG
>DASZUZ010000772.1:0-2612 GCA_035547415.1 Bryobacteraceae bacterium
GTCACGCAGGCCGAGCAGTGACATGTGCAGAGTGCGCGGAATCGGCGTGGCGCTCATGGTTACCACGTCGACGGCGTTGCGGATTTCCTTCAGCCGCTCTTTGTGCTTCACGCCGAACCGCTGCTCTTCGTCGATGATCACCAGACCGAGGTCTTTCCAGACCACGTCTTTCGAGAACAGACGGTGCGTGCCGACCGCGAGATCCACCTTGCCTTCGGCGAGATCGTCCAGCGTCGCCTTGATCTCCTTCGCGGTCCGGAACCGGCTCAGCATCTCGATCCGTACGGGGAAGGGCTGGAAGCGCTTTTTGAAAGTATTGAAGTGCTGGAAGCAGAGCACGGTCGTCGGAGCGAGGACAGCAACCTGCTTGCCGTCGCCGAGAGCCTTGAAAGCCGCGCGCATCACGACTTCCGTTTTGCCGTAACCCACGTCGCCGCATAACAGCCGGTCCATCGGCTGCGGACCTTCCATGTCGCGTTTGATGTCCGCGATAGCAGCCTTCTGATCCCGTGTTTCCGTGAACTCGAAGGCGTCTTCGAACTCGCGCTGCCAGTTGCTGTCCGGAGAGAAAACGAATCCCTGTGCCAGTTTGCGCTGCGCGTAGAGCTTCAGGAGTTCTTCGGCCATATCGCGCATCTTCGCTTTGATGCGCGTTTTCGTGCGGGTCCACGTGGCCCCGCCCATTTTGTCCAGTGCGGGCCTGGCTTCCCCTTCGCCCCGGAATCGCTGCACCAGATCCATGCGGGTCAGGGGCACGTAGAGCTTGTTGCCTCCCGCATACTCGAGGAGCATGTAATCGCCCTTCGCGTCGCCCTGCGCGATTTCACGAACTCCCAGGAACTGGGCTACGCCGTGCTCCACGTGAACCACATAGTCGCCAGGCTTGAGATCGAACTGATCGGCCGAAAACGCGCCGAGATGGGCGATCCCCGGCTTGGCGACGATTTCGGAGGAGTCGAACAGGTCCTCCGATCCGAAGATCGCGAGGCCGGTTTCCTGGAAGACGGCGCCATGCGCGACGTCGCCGCGAATCAGAACGACGGCCCCGCCCGTGGACTGCGCGCGTTCCCGAAGATATTCGGGCGCGCGGTCCCCCGCCAGATCGAGCTGGTATGGGACCGAATATTCGCTGAAGACGTCCGCGAGCCGCTCGATCTCGCCGGTCGCCGGGGCAAAAAAGGCGAGCTTCGCGCCCGATTCGATCAGTGTCTTCGCTTCGCGAATCGCGACCTGCAGGTTGCCGTGGAAAGCCATCGAAGGCCGCGTCGGAATATAGTATCCGGCTCCATCGATCGCTCCGATCTCGAGTTGGCGCACCTCGAGTACATCGTGCCGGCCCGCGCCTTCGAGAAACTGTTCCCATTCGAGGAAGAAAGGCGAAGGCTCACCGCCCAGCCGGATCCGGAAGCGATCCGCTGCCGCCCTGATGAGTTCAGGCTCGTCAATCACGACCAGCGGTTCCTCCAGGAAATCCAGAATGGAGGCATCACGCGGGCGTTCCGGGGCAAACGGATCCGAGCCTTTGTCGCGAGACTTCTGGAACTCCGTCAGAGGCTGCAGCACGCATTCGTTCAGCTTATGAATCGAACGCTGGCTTTCGGGGTCAAAACGGCGGATCGACTCAATCTCGTCACCGAAGAATTCGATGCGGACGGGCTGCGCCTGATCGGGCGAGAAGACATCCAGGATGCCGCCGCGAATGGAATACTCGCCGACCATCTCGACGGGATCCCGCTTCTCGTACCCGATGCTCTCGAGATGCGCGGAGAGGTCGTCCAGCGGGACCTCGTCGTGGACTTTGATCGTAAGGGTGAGTTGCCGGTAATAATGCGGCGCCTCGGTGCGGGTCAGCGCTGCGGTAACCGGCAGGACCAGAATCCCCGCTTTGCCGTGGGCCAGGCGATCGAAGGCAGCCGCGCGCGTCGCCAGGATCTCGGCATGCGGCGACATCCCCTGACCCGGCAGAACATCGAGCGCCGGAAGCAGCAGCGGCGTCGTGCCCGCGTCCAGAAGTTCGGTGAAAGTGCGAAGCAGCGGGAACAGAGCCTCGGCCTGCTTGTTGCCGTCCGTGACAATGATTTGGGGGCGACTGGTTTCGCGGAAGAGCAGCGCCGCGTAAATGGCCTTCGCCGTGAGGGTAAGGCCCGACAGACGGAGAGTTCCGGTCCGCGTGCGAGTGGAGAGACTCCCGATCAGGCCCCGAAATCCGGCGCTGGCCGTCAGCCCGGAAAATAACTCTTCTGTTCGCGGATTGCGCAAAGGAAACGGTGGATCAGGCTGAACGCCGCCACCCCGAGTTTAGCATCCGGACCGTCCGGACCGGGGTGTTCAGGAGTGGAACCGGCTGCGGCATTCGGGCGAACAGAAATGAAAGACCTGTCCGCCAACGATTCGTTTCAGTGAAGTCTCTGCGGCGACGTAGGTTCCACACACCGGATCCATGTGCAGTGCGGTCGCGGCCGGCTGCTGGCGTACATTCGGCATTCGGGGAGGCCGGTTAGAGACAGGACGGCTCTGGGGAACGCTGACCCAGAGCCGCCGGATATAGCTGATCACTGCCCGAATCGCCGAGATCGCGATCGTAAGGAGGATGATTCTGATTAGAAATGAAA
>DASZUZ010000773.1:0-2929 GCA_035547415.1 Bryobacteraceae bacterium
GAGACCGGGCCGGATGCCGATCCGGTAAGCCAGAGCCTGGCCGAACGTGCTCAGAATGCCGAACACGGCCCCGAACTCCGGGCCGTGAATCGACGCGGCGCCGAGACCGAAGCCCAGACCGCGAATGGCGCTGAAGAGAAATTCGTAGCGGAACGGATATTTGGGGAGTTGTTTCGAGGCGCGCGTCAGTTCGAAGGCGAGCGTCACTCCATGAGCGAGGCCGGCGGCGATGCCGAAAGGCAATCCCAGCACGGCTCCGTATCCGGCGCCGAACAGGATGCCGTAGGTCACGCCCCGAGTGAGCGCGCGCAGCGGACCGTGCTTCCCACCCAGGATGTCGTAGGCGAGATACAGAGCGCCGAGGACATCCAGGATGCTGCCGACGATACTGATCGCGGCGAGCTGGTGGTGCGTCAGGAAGTACGGCAAGAACTGTAGATGCGCTCTACGATCTCGAGCGCGTCGCAGCCTTCTTCTCCGGCCACGAGAGGCTTGCGTTTGTTTTTGATCGCATCGCCGAAGTCGAGGAACTGGCGCTCGAAGGGTTCGAGCGAAATCGCCATCGGGTCGGAGGCGCCGGAAGCGACGTCCTTCGCGATCGGAGCGGGTTCGCCGTCGTCGTCCTGGACGTCCCACGACGTCAGTTTGTCTCCGGTGATCACAGCAGTACCGCGAGCACCATGAATCTCGATCCGCTCGGAGTAGCCGGGCCAGATGGCCGTGGACGCCTGGATGACGCCGGTCGCGCCGTTTTCATAGCGCAGAAGCGCGTTCACGACGTCTTCGGATTCGATCTTGTGCAGCGCGCCGAGCTGCCACATGGCCGAGACTTTCTCGACCGGCCCGGCCAGCCAGCGCAGAACGTCGATCTGGTGGATCGCCTGATTGATGAGCGCGCCGCCGCCTTCCACTGCCCAGCTTCCTTTGATCGGACGGCTGTAATACTCCGCGGAACGGAACCACTTGACGTAGGCATCGCACTGCAGCAGGCGTCCGAGGCGGCCCTCATCGATGGCCCGCTTCAGGAACATGCTGGAATCGTCGAACCGGTGCTGGCTCACCACGCCGAGGACGATACCTGCGGCACGAGCGGTCTCCACCATCTCGCGCGCGGTCGCCAGATTCGTCGAGATCGGCTTCTGCACCTGAATGTGCTTGCCGGTCTCCGCGCAGATGCGGAGCGGCTGCAGGCGGAAATCGGGGAACGTGCAGACATCGACGTAATCGACCTCGGGGTGGCGGCAGACCTCTTCGTAGGTGGGAACGAAGGTGGCGCCGTGCTGATCGGCGAAGGCTTGCCCGGACCTTGCGTTGACGTCCGTGCAGACGGTGATGCGGAATCCGATGTTCCGGTACGCCAGGGCATGTTTCTGAGAAATGGCGCCGGTTCCAATTATTCCTACTCGCATGGGCAAGGCTCATTATAATGAGGGTTCACTGATGAATTACATCCGAGCTGCGGCGGCTGCCGCATTTGCGTGCGGTTGCGCGTTCCTGGCTGGGTGCGGGGGCTCGCCTCCGGCGGACGTCGCGGCGACCGTGAACGGCCGCCCGGTCCGGTATACCGATGTCGACCAGGCTTACAAATCGCAGTTTCCGGGCAAGGCCGAAGGTGAAAGCGAAGACCAGGTCCAGCTCCGCCGCCTCGAAATCCTGCGCTCTCTCATTGACAACGAGATCATGTTCCAGCGCGCGGAAAAGGCTTCGCTGGTCGCAACCGACGCCGACGTGGAGGCCCGGCTCAACGAGCTCAAAGCGCCTTACACGAAAGAAGAATTCGACAAGCAACTGGCGCAGTGGGGACTCAAGCTCGACGAACTCAAGGCGCGTATCCGCCGCGACGAGAGCGTGAAGAAGCTGTTCAATAAGGAAATCACGTCGAAGATCAACATCAGCGACGCCGATATCGCGAACTTCTATAACGCCAATCGCGGAAGCTTCAACCTGCCGGAGCCGCAGGTTCACATGGCGCAGATCGTGGTGACGCCGCATCCGGATCCCAACGTCCACAACCTGAAAAACGACAAGGCGAAGACTGAAGAAGAAGCCGTCCGCAAGATCAAGGCGATCGAGGCACGGCTGCACCAGGGCGAAGACTTCACGATGATGGCCCAGAATTATTCAGAGGACCCGCAAACCACGCCGAACGGCGGTGACCTGGGTTTCGTGCCGGAATCGTCTCTGGACAAGACCAGTCCGGAGCTGCGGAAGCTCATCCTTTCCCTGCAGCCGGGGCAACTCTCGCCCATCATCCATACCCAGGAGGGATATCGAATCCTGAAGATGATTTCGCGGGAACCGGCCGGACAGCGAGACCTGAGCGACCCGCGCGCGCAGCAATCCATCCGCGAGACCCTGATCGAGCGCAAGGACCAGCTACTCAAGACGGCGTATTACGAGATGGCGCGGAATCAGGCCAAAGTGTCGGATTATATGGCACAAACAGTGTTCGCCGGGGCGGGAAAGAGCAAATAAAGCCTGTGATAGATTGGCCGCACGTTCTATGAAACTCGTTTTTGGTTCCGTATTGTTCGTGTGCGCCGCCTTTGCGGCCGACCGCGGAGAAGAGATTAAACTGTGGCCGAATGGCGCGCCCGGTTCGGAAGGCATCACCGCGCCGGAAGTTTCGAAACCCTCCGTGGCGGCGAAGAACAGCAAGCTGCCCGGCAACTTCACCGTCACGCACTATCCTTCCATTTATGTGTTCCTGCCGCCGAAAGAGAAAGCGACCGGCGCGGCCATGGTTGTCGCTCCCGGCGGCGGACACACGCAACTCGTGATGGAAAAAGAAGGCTGGGAGGTTGCCGACTGGCTGAACGATCACGGGATTGCGGCGTTCGTTCTGAAGTACCGGCTGGCGCGGGCTCCCGGTTCGAAATACACGCTCGGTAAAGAGGTCTATGCCGATGCGGCGCGTTCCATGCGGCTC
>DASZUZ010000774.1:0-4684 GCA_035547415.1 Bryobacteraceae bacterium
GGATCCGCATCCAGAATCTTGCGGAACTGCCCGACGCCCTCTTCCGGATGGCCCGTATTCACGAGCATGAAACCCAGATTGTTACGCGCATCGAGGTTGGAAGGATCTGCTTCCACGGCTTGCCGGTAGATATCGAGCGCGCCCGCCAGATCACCGCTGTTCTGCCGGTCGAGTCCGATCGAGTTGAATGCCTTGCCGAGATACAGATGATAATCGCGGTTCCCCGGGTCGAGTTTCATGGCAGCCTGTAATTCCCGGACAGCGCGTTCCCGATTCCCCGCCAGCCAGCAGGCCACACCGAGGTGATAATGCGCGGGCGCAAATTTCGCATCGAGCGCAATGGAGGTTTCGAATCTTCCGATGGCCTCCTGTTGACGATTGAGCACCGCAAGCAGAAATCCGATCTGGTCCTGTATATTGGCTGACTTCGGCGCGAGCTTCTCAGCCTTTTCCCATTCGGCCAGCGAACCGGCTGCATCGCCTCTCGAGCGGAGTTCCAGTGCGCGGGATTCGACCTGCTTCAGCGTGTCCTGACCAGCCGGCGCGGCTGCCGCAATGAGGACTATGAGGAAAACGCACCGCACTCGGGAACCATCATAATCGAGAGCGATAAATGCCGGCCGAAGTTGCAGGGACACACAGAAAGCGTCGCCTGGCGAGGGCGCGCGCTGGCGCCTCGGGGACACGCAGCGCGCGTTCAGGCTGTTCGACTAGGTCGAGGAAGTGTTGATAGCGCCGTTTACGCCGGCCGGGAAGAAGCCGCCCGAAGCGACGTTCGGCTTCCCTCCGTAAACAATCGAGAGTACCTGGCCCGGCGCACGCACGACGGAAAGCCCCTGGTTGTTGTCCGTGAAGAACTGCGAGCCGCTCGGCGGCGGAACGATGTCCTGTGAATCCAGGACTTTCGTGGGAACCTGGTACAGAGCGGCATGCAGGCGCAGATTGCCGGCGTGGTATGCCTCGACCGAGAGAATGCGAGCCGCGGTTGCCAGAATCGCATTGTTCTGAATTAACGGCGCGGCGCCGCCGTAGGCCGAAACGCCGACGTCTTCAAACGCACGCGCCAGCGTAATGAATGCTTCCTGGCTCTCGAAGCCCGTCCCAAGAGCATTCAGATTAATCGCGGGCTTCGCGACCGGAGTCAGGCCAAGAGCGGTCAGCGCACCGCGCAACAAAGTCACATGCTCCTGCTCGTCCTCCATGATTTCATTGGCCGACAAAGCAAGGGTCGAACCGGTCGCAAAGGTGACCTTGCCTCCTCCCGTTGTCGCTCCCTGACTCCCGTTGCCATTAATACCAATGCCGAACTGATCGATGGTCTTTCCAGTCACCGCGACCGTATAGAACTCCGCTTCCAGATATTCCAGATTGAGAGCGAAATTGACGATATCCGCGTCCGTGATGGTTGCGGCCTCGGCCGAGTCCACTTTCGCGAGAAACGCAGCCATCCCTGCGCTCGCGAGACTGAGCGCCTTTGTAAATCCCCGTCGATTCGATAACGTCGCCTGAAGGTTTTCGATTTTCATTTGATCCCTTTTATAAATCCTCTGGTTCGTTGCTGCGGAGAACTTCCCACGGACTACTGAATATTGACCTTGACTGTGTTGGCCGGAACGCCATCCACGGTCAGGATCAGACTGACATCGCCATTCCCGGTCCCAGCCAGTGACTGGGGGAGTGGGCCGATGTTGATCTGATCGAGCCCGGCGAAGCCGCTCACCGGTCCCGCGTAAAGAACGGGCACTTTGGCGCCGTTGATAGTGGCTTGAACAGGATTCGCCGAGTGCCTGCGGATGCCCGTGCCGTATAGTTCCAGAAAGACCTGATCGGTGGAAGGTGACAGGCTGATCGGCTTCGTGGTGTAGTTCGAAGATCCGCCAAGAAACGTGTAGTCGAGGGAGGTCGCGCCCGTAGCGCTGATACGGAGAACTTCACCAGCCGGCGCGCCCTGACCGTTTCCATTCGCGGCAAATATTGCCGGAGCAACATTCGACACGAGCGCCGCGCCCTGCAGAGTGGAGCCCGATTGCGAAACGATCGAGACCGTTCCGCGCCCGAGCGCCGCACTCGCGGGAACCAGCAGGTTGACCTGCCCTGCAGAGACCATGAATAACGGAGCGAGTTGCTTTGCTCCGGCGCTGTCGGCAAAGGTTACTCCGAGGCTGCCGAGCGATGTTGGCAGCGGAACAGAAAGGGCCGAGTAGGTCTGATGAATGATGTTGTTCCCAAAGCCCGCGGCGATGGAATCGGGCGCCGCGATCGGGCCCCAGTTCCCCGCCGAGACGACAGTGAATGTTGAGGACTGTGCCCATGCCGCGGCACAAACCCCACCAGACACGAGAAGACTTCTGATCGAACGTCGTAGGTTCATCTTTTCCCCAAATTGAAATGAGTTTCGGAAAGACGCAAAAACGAAATCGCGCAAAAGCAAGCACGGCGTCGCCCCACGAAATCGAACAAACCCTCATGCATATGCGGGATGACCAGGAGAGAAAACGCGCATGCGCCATTCGTCGTGAGCGTATACGGGGCGCGCGGTAATCCGGATTTAAAACGAGGGACACCTCGGGTGTCGAAAAGCCCACAATCAAATTCGGGACGATCCGGCAAATGAGAGCAGCGCGTTCGGGACGAATGTTACCGGGCCAGAGCCGGCAGGAAAGGGTTGAGTTGGAATGGCGGCAACAGAGCGGCTGAGGTGGAAACCGTAGACACCCGGTCAAAAAAGAAAAAGGGCAGGCGATCGGTGATGATCGCCTGCCCCTCTTCGTTGCTTAAATGCTGGTTAGTCGCCGAAGCTTCCGACTTCTTCCCGGGATTCCTTTTTCGCGGCCGGCGCGGGAGCGGGAGCGATACCACCCAGCGAACTGACCGGCACAAACCCGGCTTCCGCGGGCTTTTCCTTCAGGATGACTTCCCGGTAGAGTTTCGCCATGCGGGCGTCGTCCGCCGCCTTCCTGGCAATCTCCGCATTGCGCTTGCGGATCTTCTCCTCGCGCGCGGTCTTCGCGATGCCCTTGTCGTCGAGGTCGTGCTGACCCTGGGCGTTGACATCGTCCAGATCCAGGATGAGCGAGTGCTCTTTGGACGCCAGATTGACCTTCTTGCCGCCCGCGAAGATTTCGTGGCGTCCGCGATCTTCGTACCATTTCGTGAGGGACGCGGTCATGTGCATCTTCTCGACGATATTACGCCAGCCCACACCGGTGTTATAGGCGCAGAAGCTGATTTCGCCTTCCTGCGTCGCATAGGGGATGATGCACTGCTCGGTGCGGCGGAAATCGTAATTGAAGAGATCCTGGAACCACATGCCGGCGATGAAGAGGAAGTTCCACCGGTCCTTGCGGCGCTTTTCGATATCGTCGAACGTGCGATCGCCGGATACTTTGCCGTAATTGCGGCCGGTTGCGCCGAGGCCCTTGTCAAACTTCTGGAGCAGGTCGGTCAACCGCAGGTTGGTCGGCGATTCGAACGGATTGTAGTTCCGCAGCAGCGCCAGCGCGAATCCAAACACCGACAGGAACTTGCCGCGGGCCGCATCGTTGATGCTGGCCACGTCCTTCGAGAGCTGTTCCGCATTGAGGAACGCTGTGACAGGGCGGAATTCCTTCGTTTCCTTGTCGATCATGACAGCCATGCCCGTACCGCAGTTCGGGTGGCAGCCGCAGCTCAACTGGCCCCAGTCGGCGTTCGGTCCGTGGACCAGATCCGACCAGTCGGAGAAGGTGCTGATGAAGGAGATGGGAAACCAGTCGCGGGTGGGTTCGCCCATTCCGACCTGATTCTTGACGTCATGCGCGAGGTGGGACAGCGTGTAGCGCTGGGCGGTGCGGCGCTCGTCCGTGATCTCTTCGTCGCGGCCCGTGAATGACACCGGCTGGAACGACAGGAAGGAGATTTTCTTCGGGTTGTCGAGCGCAAACTTGATGACCTTGCCGACCTGCTCGTTGTTCACGCCATTGATGATCGTGATGACGGGGACGATTTCGACGCCGTTCGAGTGCAGGTTTTCGATGGCCCGGAGCTTCACGTCAAACAGGTTGCCCACGGCGCGATGTGAGTTCGCCGCGTTGCCGATGCCGTCAAACTGCAGGTAGGCATAACGAAGACCCGCTTCCGACGCCTTGCGGCAGAACTCAGGACTCTTCGCGAATTCAATACCGTTGGTCGCCGCCTGGACGCTGTTGTAGCCCACTTTCCGGGCGTAGCTGACAGCATCGAGGAAGTACGGCGAAAGCGTCGGCTCGCCACCCGAGAACTGCACCGACATCTGACGGCGCGGTTTAATCGAGATCGCGTTATCCAGCATCGTCTGGATTTCTTCCCAGCTCAGCTCATGGACGAAGCCAACCTGGTTGGCATCCATGAAGCAGGGATCGCACATCATGTTGCAGCGGTTCGTCAGATCGATCGTCAGAACCGATCCGCGGCCGTGCGTTACCGTGCTCGAACCGTGGTTGTGCAGGTCCTTATCGTTGTGGGCGCGGATGTCGCGGCCGGGGAACACGCGCTCCACGTGCTGCAGAAAGGCGGGATCGATCGCCATCACGTCCTCGAAGTGGCCGTGAATGGGACAATCTTTCACCATCAGGATCTTGCCGTCGCGCTCGATGATCTGCGCTTTAATCTCGCCGACCTTCTGGTTGCGCAGGATTTCGACAGGCAATTCGCCGTCGATGATCTT
>DASZUZ010000775.1:0-10965 GCA_035547415.1 Bryobacteraceae bacterium
GATCCACGCGCTCGCGAATCCGTTCCAGAATCTCGTCCGTGGTCGCGACACCGATGTCGGCGCTGATGAGCGTGTACTCGAGTTCTTCAAGCAGATCGGCGTCAATCTGCTTCTTGCCCGAGATGACGTCTTCGATCCGCGAAACAAGGCCGTCGCGCGTCTTCTGGACGCCGCTTTTGAGTTTTTCGAGTAGCGTCGGCTCCTGTTCCACGGAGCCGAATAGGGTCTGAATCATGCTTTATTCGATGGTATCAGCGGAACAAGCCGCAGACGACCGGTGTCACAATGCTGTGATGCTGACGGACGTCCGCTTCTCCCTCCGCCTTCTGCGCAAGAGCCCCGCTTTCTTCGCGACGGCGGTCCTGTCCCTCGCGCTTGGCGTCGGCGCCACTACCACGGTATTCAGCGCTTTTCGCGCGGTGTTCCTGCGCCCGCTTCCTTACGACAATCCGGACCAGCTTGTTGAAATCGTCCATTCCACGATGGAGGGCCGGCCTGCCTCCTCCACGCTCAGGGACATCCAGTTTTTTCGTCAGTTCAGCCAGTCCTTCGACGGCTTCGGGACATTCGCGTTTTTTTATGCCATGACGATGAAAGGCGGCCCGGAACCGGTGAATGTGGTTGCGCGCGCTGTCGAATCGGACCTCTTTCCCACCCTTCGCGCCCATCCCTTCCTGGGGCGCGTATTCGGCGTCGCCGATTTTCAGAATGCCAACCCGCGCACTCTTCTGCTGACGTTCAAACTCTGGCAGGAACAGTTCGGCGGCGACCGGGGCGTGATCGGCCGCCAGGTTGTGCTGGACAACGACAATTACGTCATCGTTGGCGTCATGCCGCCGGACTTCCAGTTTCCGACCGCTTTCTCGAACGTGCTGATCCCGGATCGCGGGATCACCGATCCACGCACAACGGCCCGCGGCCTGATCGGACGGCTGAAGCCCGGAGTTACGGCTGAGGGCGCCCGCGCGGAACTGGAGCGAATGTTGCCCGCTCTTGCGCGGCAATATCCGGAAGCGCAGCGCCATTTTCATATTCAGGTCCAATCGCTCTCCGAACGAGACTCGCGAAAATATCGGGCGGCCTTCCTGATGCTCTGCGCCGCGGTGGGCCTGCTCGTTCTCATTGCCTGTCTGAACGTTGCCAACCTGGTCATCGCCCGCAGCGTCGCGCGCGAAAGCGAGTTTGCGATCCGCAGCGCTCTGGGCGCCGGACGCCAGCGGCTTGTCCGTCAGGTTCTGGTCGAAAGCGTCGTTCTGGCCGCTGTTGGCGGTGCGTTGGGCACGCTGCTCGCGTATGTGGGCAACCGTGCCCTGACTGCGTCTTTGCCTGCTCATTATCAGGTTGCGCGGCTCGGCGAGACGCGGATCGACTCGGGCGTTTTGCTGTTCGCTCTGGGGCTGACGATAATGACCGCTTTCCTGTTCGGGCTGGGACCGGCTGTCGTTCTCTCGCGGTTCAGTCTCCGGGAGATGGGCAGAACGACCACACAGAGCGCCAGCCGTATTCGCTGGCGTGGCGCGCTGGTGGTGTCGGAAGTTGCGCTCTCCCTCATGCTCCTGATTGGCGCCGGACTGCTGATCCGCAGCTTCGTCACGCTTGCTGGTGTCGATCCTGGCTTCCGCGCCGATCACGTTCTGACGGCCATGATTCCGGCAGGCAACCAGCTTTCTAAGGACAAGCCAAAACTGGTCCGGCGGTTAGGCGACATCGTCGCAAGAGTGGAGCGACTGCCTGGGGTGACAGCGGCTGGCCTTTCCACGGCGATTCCCATGGGAACCGTGAATGTCAGTCTGCTGATCGCGTTGCCCGGTCACCAGGCCGGCGAACTTCCGGTCAATTTTCGAGCCGTCAGCACAGACTATTTTCGGGTGATGGGCATCCCGCTGCGCCTCGGCCGCCTGTTTACGCCGCAGGATGAGGAGCCCGCATCGGACTCGATCATCGTCAATGAGGCGTTCGCCCGGAGGTATCTGCCCGGCGGGAACCCGATCGGCGAGAGCCTGACCGGCGCACAGAACCAGAGGATCGTGGGCGTTGTCGCCGACCAGCACGGGAGCGCCCTGAGCGTGCCCGCCGAACCCGAATTCTACAGCCCCTACCGCAAGTACCTTGGGCCGGCGATCGGCACCATGCTGGTAGTGCGTACCGAAGGCGACCCGGCGAAGATAGCCAGTTCGGTGCGGCAGGCGGTTCATCAGCTCTATCCGGATCAACCGGTCTCCGAAGTCGCCACAATGGAAACGCGACTCGCCGACTCCATGGCCGAACCGCGGCTCTACACCGGACTGCTCGGCATCTTCGCGGGTGTGGCGATTGCATTGACAGCCATCGGGATTTGCGGCCTCGTCTCCTATTCCGTGAGCCACCGGACGCGGGAACTTGGCATCCGGATGGCCCTCGGAGCTCGTCCGGCGGACGTCCTGCGCGCGGTGATGACGAGTGGCATGGGTCTTGTTGCGCTGGGCTCTGTCGTGGGACTGGCGGGCGCATGGAGTCTGACGCGATATATCGCCAGCCTTCTTTACGGCGTAACGCCGCGCGATTCCCTGACTTTCATCGGGGCTCCGCTGCTTCTCATCGCGATTGCGGCCGTGGCGTCCTACTTGCCGGCGCGTCGGGCCATCGGGATCGATCCGAACGTGGCGCTGCGGCAGGATTGAACGCACTCGTGGCATAATCGCGGCCATGGAGATTACCTGGCTCGGTCACGGCACATTCCAGTTCGTTCTGCCCGGTGGCGAAACCCTCATCCTTGACCCGTGGACGGATGGCAATCCGGCCTATCCGAAAGACTTCGAGATCAAACGCTGCGACACCATGCTCATTTCGCACGGGCATTTCGACCACATTCACGATGCGGTGCCGCTCGCGAAGAAGTTCCACCCCACGGTGATCGCGATTTACGAGACCTGCCAGTGGCTTCAGAAGAAGGGCATCGAGACTTGTAGCGGGATGAACAAGGGCGGGTCGCAGAAGGCTGGCGCCGTAACAGTGACCATGACTCACGCGGTGCACAGCTGCGGCATCACGGATGACGACGGCGGCATTATCTATGGAGGCGAGGCGGCCGGGTACGTTTTGACATTGGAAGATGGCCGCGTGATTTACTTTGCCGGCGACACGAACGTGTTCAGCGATATGGAACTGATCGCCGAGATTTACAAGCCCGAACTGGCGTTTCTGCCCATCGGAGACTTCTACACGATGAGCCCGCGCGAAGCCGCCGTGGCCTGCCGGTTACTGAAAGCGAAAACGGTCGTCCCGATGCACTTCGGCACCTTCCCGGCGCTGATCGGCCGGCCGAATCAGCTACAGGACCTGGCGAAGGATACAAAAATATGGGAGCTCCAGCCAGGCAAAACCGTCACCTGGTAAACCGACCGGCATGGCTGATGTGAGGCCATGCCTTCCGGCTCTGCCGCCGGGCTTCTGCCCGGCGCAAATTCTCAATCCCCTGTCGCTTCCGCTTCCCGATCATCCGATGCCGTGAAATAGGCGCAGTCCGGATGCTGGAACACCAGCGCGCTCACGCTCGCTTCCGGTTCCATCATCATGCCTTCGGTCAACTGAACGCCGACATCCTCGGGGTGGAGCAGCTTCCAGATCCCCTGCTGATCGTCCAGATTTGGACAGGCGGGATAACCGAAGCTGTACCGCTTCCCGCGATACCGCGACGTGAACCGCTCCTGCATGGTCATCGCCGGAGGATCCGGAAAACCCCAGTCCTCCCGAATTCGCCGGTGCAGCCACTCCGCGCATCCTTCGGCTGTCTCAATCGCCAGCGCCTGCAACCCGTGGGCAAGTACGTACTCACCCCGCGCCTTCAGTTCTTCCGACCTTTCCCGAATACCGGCTCCCGCCGTGACGACGAACAGCGCCAGATGATCGCGCTGTCCATCCTTCGCGGGCAGGATGTAATCGCTCAGGCAGAGCCCGTTCGCCCGCGGTTGCCGCCCGAAATAAAACGTGTGGATCGGGCTTGCCCCTCCGGGGGAAAAGAGATGAATGGCGTTGCCGTCGCGTTCCGCCTCGAAGAACTGCCAGACAGCCTTCACCTTCATGAACTTCGCGGCTTCCCGCTTCAGCCCGTCGACCGCTTCATTCAGTTCGCGCGCTTTGGCCTCGCCTTTTGCGAGATCCTTCTCGAAGTTGCCCTTATACCCGAGGTGACGGCCGAAAAGCATGTAAGGGTTGACGTACCCCCAGATTTCCTGCAGTTGCGGAACGTCGCGTACCCGTCGATCCGGATACGGCGCGGGCGGAATCGGCAGGTCGACGCGAACCTTCGAACTTCGCTCTTCCGACTTCGGCGTCGGAATTTCTTCCACAACCGGTTCAGCGAATGCGCCCGGGGTCTCGTTGCGGTGAGCAGCAATTACCGCTTCGCGTTCCGCCGGATCCATCAACTGATTCATCAGTCGCAATCCGGTCATGGCGTCTTTGGCATAACAGACCGCCTCGCCGTACGCGGGCGCGATCTTGTTCACTGTAAACCGCTCCGACAGCGCCGCTCCACCGACGAGCAGCGGCACATCAATGCCCGCATCTTTGAAATCCGCCGCCGTAAGCACCATCTGCTGCGCGCTCTTAACCAGAAGACCGGAGAGACCGATGGCATCCGGCTTATGTTCACGGAAAGCCTGAATGAGCTGATCGGAAGGAATCTTGATCCCGAGATTGATCACCCGATAGCCGTTGTTGCTCAGAATGATTTCGACCAGATTCTTTCCGATATCGTGTACGTCGCCCTTCACCGTCGCGAGCACGATCTTGCCGCGGCTCGCCGTATCCGCCTTCTCCATGAACTGTTCGAGATGGTTCACCGCGGCTTTCATCGCCTCGGCGGACTGCAGCACTTCGGCCACGATCAACTCGTTCGCGTTGAACAGGCGTCCCACCTCGGCCATACCAGCCATCAGCGGACCATTAATGACGTCGAGGGGCGCCATGCCTTCGGCGAGTTTCAGGTCAAGGTCCGGAATCAGGCCCTCTTTCGTGCCCTCGATGATGTAATTGGCGAGGCGCTGATCCAGCGGAAGATCGGCGGCTTTTGCCTTCTCCTTCTGTGCGCGTCCACGGAAGAACTCAGCAATTTTCGCGATATGGTGCTGGTTGATCGCGGCTTTCTGCTCTTCCGACTGTTCGCGCCAGTCGTGCGGAGCGGGAATTTCTTCCGGAGGCGTGTTGAACAGGAGCGCTTCGGCCAGATGCCTTTCGTGCTCCGGAATCGACGCGAAACGCTCCAGTTTCTCGGCGTTGACGATTGCCAGATCCAGGCCGGCTTTCGTGCAGTAGTACAGGAAGACGGAGTTCACGACCTCGCGCGCCGCCGCAGGCAGGCCGAACGAGATGTTCGAAATGCCCAGCGCGGTCTTCACGTGCGGGATTTCCTGCTTAATCAGCCGCAGCGCTTCAATCGTCTCGACTGCGCCGCCGATGTAATTCGTGTCGCCTGTCGCGCACGGAAACACCAGCGGATCGATGATGATATCTTCCGGCGCGATGCCGTACTTGTTCACGAGCAGATCGACCGAGCGCTTCGCCACGGCCAGCTTCCGCTCTCGCGTGAACGCCTGTGCCTGCAGTTTGTCTTCGTCGATCGTACCCACGATCAGCGCGGCGCCGTACGCCTTCGCCAGCGGGCACACGCGCTCGAACTTCTCCTCGCCGTCTTCGAGGTTGATCGAATTGATAATGCTCTTGCCCTGGCAATAGGTCAGCGCCAGTTCCACCGCGCGCGGATCGGTGGTGTCGATCATGATCGGCGCCTGAATAATGCGGATCAGCTTCTCGTAAAAGAACGGAATATCTTTCAGCTCGTCCCGGTCCGTGCTCTGCAGGCAGACATCGATGACGTGCGCGCCATTCTTCACCTGCCGCCGCGCGATCTCCACGGCCTCTTCCCACTTCTCCGCCGCGATCAGGTTTTTGAAAGCGCGCGACCCGATCACATTCGTTCGCTCGCCCACGATCAGAGGGCGATTGCTGTCCTCCGCCTCTACCAGTTCGATCCCGGAATAGTAAGCCCGGTGCGAGGGATCTTTTACCGCGCGCGGCTTGCGACCCTCCGCCATCTGCGCGATCGTCGCGATGTGTTTATCCGTGGTTCCGCAGCAGCCTCCGACAATATTCAGCCAGCCGTTCTTCGCAAACCGGTCGAGCGCCTCCGCAAGCGATTGCGGTGTTTCGAGATACAGGCCTTCTTCGTTTGGCAGACCCGCGTTGGGATAGCAGGAGATCCGCGTGGACGCCATCTCGGAGAGGCTGCGGATATGGTCTGTCATGAACTCTGGACCGGTTGCGCAGTTCAGCCCGATCGACATCAGTTCGGCGTGGGAGATCGAGGCGAGAAACGCTTCGGCGTTCTGGCCCGCCAGCATGGTACCCATCGGCTCGATCGTCCCGGAAACCATGACGGGAATTTTGTGGCCGATCTCGTCTTCGAGACGCTGAATGCCGAGCAGTGCGGCTTTCACATTGCGGGTATCCTGCGAGGTCTCGACGAGCAGAATGTCCGCGCCGCCATCCACCAGAGCCTTCGCCTGATCGTGGAAGTTCTCCACCAGTTGCGGGAATGTAACGCCACCCGTTACCGTGATTGCCTTTGTTGTGGGGCCGATCGAACCCGCGACGAAGCGGGGTTTCGATGGCGTCCAGAGCTGATCGGCGGCGTGGCGCGCGAGTTGCGCGGCACGAAAGTTCAGATCGTACGCTTCATCCTGAACGTGGTATTCGCCGAGCACCAGCGCCGTTCCACCAAAACTGTTGGTTTCGATAATGTCAGAGCCCGCTTCGAGATATGCGCGGTGAACCTCTTCGATCACGTCCGGCCGTGTCTTGACGAGATACTCGTTACAGCCCTCCAGCGCCGCTCCACCGAAATCCTCGGCGGTGAGATGGCGAGCCTGCAGCATCGTGCCCATGGCCCCGTCGAGGACGAGAATACGGGTCGCAAGTGCGTCGGCAAGAGCCTGCTGGCGTTCTTTATAACTTTGCACGTATGACTTCAGTTTAGCGAAGCCTCAAATAGCCCTATGCCAGCAAGTGTCGGCTTGTGAACAGAAGTCCGATCCAGACAAAGGCGGAAAGCGCAAGTCCGGCGCAGAGACCCAGCAGGGTGCACAGGCCGCTGCCCGGGCCCGTGGTCGTGATGCGGACCGACTCAACCACGCGAATAAATTCATCCGGCCTCGCTGCGTGCTTCAGCAAGGCCGCATTTCGTTGCATCTCGACCTGCAGGACCCGCGTCATATCGAGCGCCGCGTATCTGTCCTCATCGGAGAACCGGATCGTAAAACCGTCCGTCTTGTCCGGCAGCCGCACCGAATCCATCGCGCTGTTTTTGCGGATCTGTTCGACCAGTTCGTCCGCCGGCGTATAGTTGAGCGCCGGCCGGTAGTATATGCTCTGCATCACGATCGGCGTCAGCGAATCCGGCGAGAGCGTTTTTTCCGATGCGTCGCGAAAAATCTGGCGAGCTTCTTCATCATACGCGCTCTGCGGGACCCAGGAGGCGTGGACGAAAGCGAGTGTCGTGTGTCCCGCGTAGCGGCGGGGCAAAGACAAAGACGTTGCGTAGCCTGCCAGGGTGCCTATGGCTGCCAGCAGGGCAGCAGTCTGAACGAACGGCGAGCCCCGCATGGTTAAATCGTCTTGTCGGGAGCGTAGCAGACCGGATCCAGCAGACATTCCGCGCATCTGGGCTTCCGGGCGACGCACAGCGCCCGCCCGTGATGAATCACCTGATGCGAGAAGCTGATCCAGCGTTCCTGGGGGATGATTTTTATCAGATCCTGCTCGATTTTTACCGGGTCATCGTT
This sequence comes from Bryobacteraceae bacterium, assembly GCA_035547415.1. Classification (GTDB taxonomy): domain Bacteria; phylum Acidobacteriota; class Terriglobia; order Bryobacterales; family Bryobacteraceae; genus BOG-234. The sequence continues at coordinate 7,821 of DASZUZ010000775.1, forward strand.
CTTCGTCAGATCGAGTCGTCGCGAAACGCGATGAACGTGGGTATCCACCACGACGCCGGCAGCGATGCCGTAGGCGGTTCCCAGCACCACGTTGGCCGTCTTGCGCGCCGCCCCCGGAACGGTGATCAGTTCTTCCAGGGTCCGCGGAACTTTGCCGCCAAAGTCATTCACGATCCGTTTGGCTGCGCCGATCAGGGATTTCGCTTTGTTGTTGAAAAACCCGGTCGAGCGGATATCGTTCGCGAGCACTTCCTGCCTGGCGGCAGCGAAATCCTGCGGTGTCGGATATTTTGCAAACAGGCCGGGCGTGACTTCGTTCACGCGCTTATCCGTGCATTGCGCGGAGAGGATCGTCGCCACCAGCAACTCCCAGGGGCTGTTATGGTGGAGCGCGCAGACCGCTCCCGGATACATCCGATCGAGCCCTTCAAGAATTTTCCGGACACGCGCCTGGCGCTCGGCGTTCGTCTTCGGTTTTGTGACTGCTTTGGCGGCGGCTTTGGCTGGCATTATTCGTATCGTAAGACCTCGACCGGAGTGATGCGAGTTGCGTTGCGCGCGGGGTAGAGGGTGGCCAGAAGGCTTACGGTCAGCGCTGCCGCCGCAATCCAGATGCCGTCCGCCGCGCGTGGCTCGAACGGCACGAAACTCAGCGCATAAACCGACTCATTCAGCGGCACCCAGTGATATTTGTCGGCAAAGTAACACAGCGTATAACCGATCACTAGCCCGATTGCCGTGCCAACCATCCCGATCAGCGCGCCCTGCAGTACGAAAATTCGCCGGATCTGCGCCCGCCGCGCGCCCATCGACATCAGGACGGCGATGTCTTTGTACTTCGTCATGACGATCATCGTGAGAGTGATGAAGATGTTGAGCGCGCCCACAAGCTCGATCAGACCGATCGTGATCGCCGTAACCGCTCGTTCCATCTGAAGGGCGTGCAGGAGATCGCGATTCTGCTCTTCCCACGGAACCGCGACGTACCGTTTCCCGGCGATGCGCGCCGCCTCGCGAGCCATCTCGGGAGCGAGGTCCAGATTATCGAGCCGGAGTTCGATCGAGTTGACCACCGACCCCACGGACAAGAGTCTCTGGACGGCAACAATCGGCGCGTAAGCCCAGGTATCGTCGACCTCATAAAAGTTCGTCTCAAAGACCCCTGCCACGCGAAAACGTTGCGTATGAACCCGCGGTCCGAATGGCGTGAGTTCACCCTGCGGGCTGATGACGGTCAGAATGCCGTTTACGGCCACTCCGGTCTCTTCGGCGAGTTTCGACCCCAGGATAATCGCCGGGAGCCCATGATCATCATCAGTGAAATTCGCCGTGGAACCGGCTTTAAGTTGTCGTAGCGTATCGCTGGTCCTGAGCTCACTCTGGATATCCACGCCCTTCAGCGTTGCGTATTTGCCCCGAACCGGACCGGAGATCAGCACCTCATCGTAAAGCACGGGAGCCACCGCCACCACGTGCGGCATGCGCCGGAACTTCTCCGCCAGGATCGGATAATCGGCAATTCCGGCGCCGGCTTCCTTTTCGAGGATGTTCACGTGAGCTGTGGCGGCAAGCAGGTTTCGCTGCAACGTGTTGCGGAAGCCGTTATTCACGGCGAGCGAGATGATGAGAGCCATCACACCGGCAGCTACACCGGCGATTGAGATCACGGTGATAACGGAGATGACTTTCTCTTTGCGCCGGGCCCGCAGATAGCGCCCGGCGACGAAAAGCTCAAATCTCGTCATGCGGTTCGCCGGGAATCTCTGTTCATCGGGTTCATCTGCGGCCCAATCGCGGAGGGCTAAATCTCGCGGCGGCCTTCCATGGCCTTCCACATGGTGACTTCGTCCGCGAATTCGAGATCGCTTCCCACCGGTACTCCCATGGCGATGCGTGTAACGCGGATGCCGAGCGGCTTCAGAAGCTTCGAAAGATAGACAGCCGTCGCCTCGCCTTCCACGGTGGGATTGGTCGCAACAATCACTTCCTCGATGGCACCCTGCGCGATGCGGTCCACCAGGCTCTTGATCTTCAACTGCTCCGGACCAATGCCGCGCAACGGGGAGAGCGCGCCGCCCAGCACGTGGTACAGCCCGTTGAACTGTCTGGTGACTTCGATACCGACGATGTTATTCGGATCCTCCACGACGCAGACGACCTTCTGATCGCGTTGCGGATCCCGACAGTACTGGCAGAGTTCGGCGTCGCTGATGTTGTTGCAGACGGCGCAGATGCGGAGCTTGTCCTTGACGTCCAGAATCGTGCGCGCCAGGTGTTCCGCATCGTCGCGGCTCGACCGCATAATGTGGAACGCAATGCGCTGCGCCGATTTCTGTCCGATCCCCGGCAACCGTTTGAATTCGGTGATGAGCCGGGCAAGAGGCTCCGCGAAATCCGGCATGAATCAGAACAGCCCGGGAGGCAGGCCCATTCCGCCAAGCATGCCGCTCATTTTTCGCTGCGATTCTTCGTCGACTTTCTTCGTCGCGTCATTGCAGGCCGCGAGAACCAGATCCTGCAGCATTTCGACATCGCCCGCAACCTCGGGATCGATCTTCACGGAAAGGACGTTCTTGTGACCATCCATTTTGATGCCGACCATGCCGCCACCGGCGGAGCCTTCCACGCGAATCGCCGCAACTTCGGCCTGCATCCGCTCCTGCATCTGCTGCGCCTGCTTCATCATCGACTGCATGTTTCCGGGCATTTTCATTCGTTCCAGGGCTCCTTCAGATTGCGAACGGCGCGCACCTCGCCGCCGAACACTTCTCGAAAACGTTGCACTTCCGGGTGCGCCAGAGCGCGTCCCGTAACTTCGTCGTCCTGCTGTTGCGCGGCGGGCTTCTTCGCGGCGGCCGGCGCGCTTCTGACTTCGCCGATGACGATTTTGAACCGTAGACCGGGCTGCCCGAGTTGCTTCAGCGCCGTCGATACTTCCTCGCGTCCCAGATCGAGCTGAAACATCTTCGACGTCGTGATCAGGAGTTCATTGTTCACCAGTGCGACATCGGACTGGGCGATCGCATCGGCTGAAAACTGAAGACCGGCCTCGATCATTGCGCCGTGCAGCTTATCGCGCCAGTCCGCATCGGATGGAATCGGCGCGGGCGCTGGCGAGGGGGGTGGAGCCTGTACCGGGGGCAGG
>DASZUZ010000776.1:0-2637 GCA_035547415.1 Bryobacteraceae bacterium
GAATCGGCTTCGTGCCGGATCTCCGACCTGGTGCAGGCGATGAAGCAGTACACGTACATGGATCAGGCGCAATTTCAGGAAATCGATGTGCATACGGGACTCGACAGCACCCTGAAGATCTTCGGCCATCAAACAAAGAAAGGCATCGAGGTCCGCCGCGATTACGATCACTCGTTGCCGAAGATTCTGGCGTATGCCGGCGAGTTGAATCAGGTCTGGACCAATCTGATCAGTAACGCGATCGACGCCATGGACGGGTCCGGCGTTCTCACAATCTCCACGCGCCGGGATGGGCCCGAAGCCGTGATCACAGTCGCGGACACCGGTCCGGGCATTCCGGCGGAAATTCGCGACCGCATCTTCGAGCCGTTTTTCACGAGTAAGCCGGCGGGCCAGGGCACGGGCCTGGGACTCGAAATTGCGCGCAGGATCGTCGTGAACCGCCACCAGGGGCAAATCACCGTGGAATCCCGCCCCGGCGACACCCGTTTCGAAATACGAATCCCCATTGAACAGAGACAGGATCATGAACTGTACCCATCTGAGCCAGATCAAAGACGTGAAACCGCACTCCAGGGGGTGTGAAGACTGCCTGAAGACCGGGGACACGTGGGTGCACCTGCGCCTTTGCCGGACATGCGGTCACGTCGGCTGCTGCGACTCGTCGAAGAACAAGCACGCGACAAAACATTTTCACGCCACGCAACACCCGATCGTGCAGTCGATCGAGCCCGGCGAGGACTGGCTCTGGTGCTACGTGGATCGAACCATGCTGGAACCGGCCTGAGGGGCTCAGGCCGGCCGCGGAACGCGCATCGTTCGCGAAGGCGCGCCTTGACGTAGTTCCACCTCCCCTCCCCACGCGGCGCGGCTCCCGCCATCCGTCCCGCGCCGGAATATGAGGGTACCCTCGTGTACCATGAACATGAGGATGCCCTCACATTCTTCCGATCAACGCAGAATACCGCGGCAGGAGCGCGGCGCGCGCCGCGTGGCGGAACTGCTCGAGGCCGCGGAAGCGGTGATCGCCGGGGCGGGCTACGAAGCCGCGACGATGAGCGCGATCGCGGAGCGGGCCGGAGCCGCGATCGGATCGCTCTATCAGTTCTTCCCGAGCAAGCTGTGCATTACGCAGGCGTTGCGCACGGAGTACGCCAAACAGTTCGATGAAATGTACGCGCCTCTCGCGAGAAACGCGGGAACGCTGAGCGCGGAAGCTCTCGTCAGTAAACTCGTCGATCTTACGGTCGAGTTTGTTAACACGCATCCGGCGTTTCCGGCTCTGCTGGACGCGCCCCGGAGCACCCGGGCGTCCCACGCCATGCGTCACGTGCTGCGGGAACGTTTCGCGGGATTCCTGCTGGCCCAAAACCCTCGCCTGTCAAAGCGCAAAGCGCTTCGGCTGGGGACCGTGGTGCTGCACATCATCAAAGCTCTGAATCAGCTCTATACGGAACTCCCGAAGCCGGAGCGGCGGGAGTTCATCCAGGAATTCAAAATGGTTCTGCTGTCCTACTTAAACGCCCGAATGGAATCCCCCGCATCCCGGAGGACTCGCCCGTGATTTCCCTTTCGAAGACGGCCGCATTCATCGCGGCCACCTGCGCGGCATTATCGCTCGCCGGTTGCGGAGGGCAGTCGCAGGCGACCACCAACGCGATGCAGCCGCATCCAACGGAGGTGGGCGTCGCCACGGTGATCCAGAAGGACGTTCCCCTCTACGGCGACTGGGTGGCGACGCTGGACGGATACGTCAACGCCAATATCCAGCCGCAGGTCAGCGGGTACCTGATCAGGCAAAATTATCGCGAAGGATCGTTCGTTCGGAAGAATGACGTTCTGTTCGAGATCGATCCCCGGCCGTTCCGGGCCGCGCTCGATCAGGCTCGCGGCCAGGTGGCGCAGGCGCAAGGGCAGCTTTCGCAGGCGCAGGGACAACTCGCACAGGCGCGCGCGCAGCTCGGTCTTGCGGAAATCAACCTGAAGCGCGACACGCCACTCGCGGCCGCCCGTGCGATTCCCCAGAGTCAGCTCGACAACGATGTCCAGGCGAAAGCTCAGGCCGAGGCGCTCGTGAAAACCGATGAAGGCGCGATCGAGGCGAGCAAAGCCGGAATTCAGGCCGCTGAAGCCGCAGTCGAGCAGGCCCAGTTGAATCTCGGTTTCACCGAAGTGCGATCCCTCATCGATGGAATTGCCGGTATTGCCAGCATCCAGATCGGGAATCTGGTCAGTCCCACGACGGTCCTCACCACCATCTCCTCGGTGAATCCGATCAAGGCCAATCTCTCGATCAGCGAGCAGGAATATCTGACGCTGGCGGGAAAGATCCGCTCCGGCGGGACGGATCTGCTCCGCAGCGGGAACGATGTTCCGCTGCAATTGACGCTCTCTGACGGCAGCGTCTATCCTCACGAGGGCCGCATCATCTTCGCGGACCGCCAGGTGGATCCGCAGACCGGAACCATCCGGATTGTCGGCGCGTTCGCCAATCCAGGCAACGTACTGCGGCCCGGCCAGTTCGGACGCATCCACGCCATGACGGGATTCCGAAAGAACGCCCTGCTCGTCCCGCAAAAAGCCGTGAGCGAACTGCAGGGACGCCGTCAGGTGGCCGTCGTCGGACCGGATAACAAA
>DASZUZ010000777.1:0-5309 GCA_035547415.1 Bryobacteraceae bacterium
GGACGTCTGTATCTCGAAGATGGAGCGATCGGTCAGAACGATTTGTCCGCCGACGGACGTCATATCCTCCCCACTGACGAGCAAAGCTGGCACTTGTTGAGCATCAACAGCGCCGGTAAAATCGTCGGCTGTACCAGGTACCTGCAGCACCAGAAAAACACCCGTTTTGACGACCTGCGCGTCCGTCACGCCGCCCTCGCCGAATCCGATGTCTGGGGCGCGCGGCTGCGCGCCGCTGTGGAAGAAGAGCTCTCCAACGCCCGGAAGGCCGGGTTCTCCTACGTGGAAGTTGGCGGATGGGCGATGGATTATGAAATCCGCTGTACCGCGGAATGCCTCCGCAGCGTGCTCGCGACATATGCGTGGTCCCGGATCATCGGCGGCGCTCTCGGCATCAGCACCGCCACGGAGCGAAACGGCTCAGCCTCGATCCTCCGCCGTCTCGGCGGACGCTCGCTCGAATGGGATGGCGCGGCTCTTCCCGCTTACTTCGATCCCCATTACAATTGCAGTATGCAGATGTTGCGTTTCGATTCGCGGTCGCCGAACCCGCGGTACGAAGAGGCGATCGAACAACTGCGACAGGCCCTTCTCAATGCCCCGGTGATTTATCCCGAACGCTCCGGCTGGCAATCGCTGATTCGCGGCTTATCTTCGCTACACGAACCTTCCATCGTGGGGTCCGAAGCCATCGCTCACGCAATATGACCATTCCGGGTCCGGCCATGGAATCCCTGTTGCCGGATACGGACAGGGCCCGTCTCGCGGCAGCCGGGACAGCAACTTTCGAAACTCACCACTCTGTACCGGCGATTCTTCGTCCCGAAAGCGTCGGGGACGTTCAGACCTGCGTTCGCGCCGCGAATCGTGACAGAATTCCGGTCTATCCCGTCAGCAGCGGCCGGAACTGGGGATACGGATCGAGCGTTCCGACTGCCGACCGGTGCGTCCTCATCGACCTGAGCCGGATGAACCGCATCGTCGACTTCAACGAGAAACTGGGTTACGTCACGGTTGAACCCGGCGTCACGCAGCGTCAGTTGTATGCGTTTCTTCAGGAACAGGGCTCGTCCCTGTGGATGGACGCAACCGGATCGAGTCCCGACTGCAGCCTGATCGGCAACACTCTGGAACGCGGTTTCGGCCACACGCCTTATGGAGATCACTTCGCGAATGTGTGCGGCCTGGAGGTCGTCCTTCCGGACGGCGAGATCCTGCGTACCGGATTTGCCGGCCTTCCCGGTGCCCGGGCGGCTTCGGTCTATCGCTGGGGAGCCGGGGCTTCGCTGGACGGGCTTTTCTCGCAGTCCAATTTCGGCATCGTCACGCGAATGACCATCTGGCTGATGCCGAAGCCGGAATATTTCCAGGCATACTTCTTCCAGTCCGCGGAAGATGACTCCATCGGTCGTCTGATCGACTCGCTTCGCCCTCTGCGCATGAACGGAACGCTTCGCAGCACCGTTCATATCGCAAACGATTACAAGGTTCTCAACGGCATCCAGCAGTATCCGCAGGGCGAGCCCGCCCCGATCTCGCGCGAAGCGATCAAGCGCTATCGAACCAGCCTGAAATTTGGCCGCTGGAGTGGATCCGGCGCTCTTTACGGTACGAAGGGCCAGGTCGCGGAAGCCCGGCGCTTGCTGCGCAAGGCCCACGAAGGCAGGATATCGAAGCTCCAGTTTCTGGACGATCGTACGTTCGGGCTGGCGGAACGCTTCACAAAACCCTACAAATGGGTGACCGGCCTCGATCTTTCGCGAACGCTGGAGCTCGTCCGCCCTGTTTTCGGACTCATGAAAGGAGTGCCGACCGAGGCGACGCTGGCAAGCGCTTACTGGCGGAAGAACTTCCCCGCTCCGTCGGACCCCGATCCCGATCGCGACCGCTGCGGCCTCATCTGGTTCGCCCCTGTAGCCCCGGCAGATGGATCGGCCGTTTCTGAACTCGTGGATATTGCGGAGAACACCCTGCTCGACCGGGGTTTTGAACCGATGATCTCTCTGACGACGATCACGGAACGCTCCGTGGCCTCCGTCATATCGATTGCTTATGACAGAGACGTGCCCGGCGAAGACGCCCGGGCAATGGCCTGTTACAACGATCTCCGCGAACACCTCACGTCCCGCGGGTTCTATCCCTACCGTCTCGGCATCCAGTCGATGGATCTCCTCGACGCGGACCCCGCCCGCGGCGCGTTTCTGAACAAATTGAAAGAAGCACTCGATCCGAACCGCATTCTCTCTCCGGGCAGATACCTTACGGGAGGAACTCGATGATCGCCATCGACGAAAGAACACCCGCTGGCTTCGAGGCCGAAGACCGCCAGGCCCGGGTACTGGTGAAGGATCTTCACAAACCGCGTCCCGCGGTGTACTGGCTTGACCTGCTGTCGAGCTGCGCCGTCGGCTGGAGCGCGTTCGCGCTCGCGGCATGGCTTCCATTTTCGGCCGCGACAATCGGCCTGGCGGCGGTCGCGGTTTTCGCGCTTTATCGCGCCCTGTGCTTCCTGCACGAAATCAGTCACATGAATCGCGGCTCGCTCCGCGGCTTCGAAGCCGCGTGGAACGCGCTGATCGGGTTTCCCCTCCTGATGCCGTCATTCGTCTACGTGGGAGTTCACCAGTCGCACCACAGCCTTTCCACCTACGGAACGTCGCAGGATCCCGAATATCTTCCCTTCGCGAAATCCAGGCGGATGACTCTGGCTTTCGCGCTGGAGAGCTTTCTCATTCCGGCGGCGCTCCTCATCCGTTTCCTCGTTCTCGGACCGGTTGGCCTGCTGGTTCCGCGCTTTCACAATTGGCTGGTCGCCCACGCGTCCGCCCTGACCATGAACTTCGCCTGGACCCGCCATACGACTCCCGAGTTGCTGCGCCGCATTCGCCGCGACACCGTTTTCATCCTGCTGCTCTGGTCGGCGGCCGTTGCCCTTCTCCCGTGGAGAGTGCTTCTGGTCTGGTTCGGCGTTGTCAGCGTCGCGAGCTTCGTCAACACGCTCCGCACCCTCGTGGCTCATCGCTACGAAGGAGACGGGGAACCGCTGGACCGCGGCGGGCAATTGCAGGATTCGATCGACGTGCCGGGCGCCGTGTGGACCGAGTTGTGGGCGCCGGTGGGCCTGCGATATCACGCCCTGCATCACTATTTTCCCGGAATACCCTATCACAACCTGGCGGAAGCGAACGCGCGCCTGATGAGTTCTCAGCCCGGAATGCCCGTTTACGGAAGCGTCAGCAGCCCCGGTCTTCTGGCCTCGCTTCGACGGCTCATCCATTACGGTGAGTAAAACCCACCACTTCGGGATCGTCACGCCGCCGGTACCCGGCCACATTCACCCATTCGGAGCACTGGGACGGGAACTCGTCGCTCGGGGCCATCGCGTCACCGTCTTTCACATTCCGGATCTCACGGAACGCATTCGCAACGAGGAACTCGAGTTCGTCTCGATCGGCGAAGACGCTCATCCTCGCGGGTCGCTGACGCGGTCTCTTGCGGAGCTGGGCACGCGCAAAGGCCTTTCCGCCCTGCGCTTCACGATTGCCGAAGTAGCCCGCACAACCGAGACTATGCTGCGCGACGCGCCGGCCGCCATTCGCGCGGCGCGGGTCTCCACGCTGCTGGTCGATCAGACCGAACTGGCGGGGGGCACGATTGCCGAGCGCCTCGGACTGCCGTTTATCACGATCTGCAACGCGCTTGCGATGAACCGTGAATCCGAAGTTCCTCCCCCTTTCACGCCGTGGAGCTACTCGCGCTCGCCATGGTCGTCCTGGAGAAACCGTGTTGGTTATGCGGCCTCAGCAATTATGACGCGTCCCATCGCGAAAGTTGTCGGGCGCTACCGGCGCGAATGGGGCCTGCCGGCCTGGTCTTCTCCCGAGGACTCATTCTCCAGGATCGCGCAGATCAGCCAGCAGCCGCCGCTCTTCGATTTTCCGCGTCGCCATCTGCCGGAGACCTTTCACTACACAGGCCCGCTGCGGCGTTCCATGGCCCGGACCATCCCCTTCCCCTGGGAGCGGCTGAACGGCCGGCCGCTGATTTACGCTTCTCTCGGAACGCTGCAGAACAGCCGGCTGCCGGTGTTTCGCTGCTTTGCGGAAGCCTGCGAGGGACTGGACGCGCAACTCGTCATCACGCACGGCGGCGGGCTCAAACCGCATGAGGAGGCGGCGTTGCCCGGTAATCCGATCGTCGTACCCTATGCGCCGCAAACGGAGCTGCTGGCGCGCGCGTCATTGACCCTGACGCACGCCGGCCTGAATACCGTACTGGATTCTCTGACCTTCGGGGTCCCCATGATCGCGATTCCGATCACCTACGAGCAACCGGCGATCGCCGAGAGGTTACGGTATACCGGCGCGGGGGAGATCATGTCGTTCGGGCAATTGAACCCTGCGCGACTTCGCGAGGCCATTCAGCGAGTCCTCACGAAGGATTCGTTCCGGAATGCCGCCGGAGCCATCGCCGAATCGATTCGGGCAGCCGGTGGAGTACAGACGGCTGCCGATGTCATCCTCGCCGCGAACTGACGGCGCTTTCGAACCTTCACACAAAACAAAACGGGCGAAGGAGATAAATCCCTCGCCCGTCGTAAGAGCAGTGATCGCCTGTTGGCGTTAGCTGCGCCGTTTGCGGCTGATGAAGCTGATGCCGAGCATCCCGACGCCAGCGCACAGCATCGTCAGAGTCCCGGGTTCCGGCACTGCGGACGAAACGAACGTAGCGGAGAACGAATCCGCCGTAAACCCACCGGGCGACGTCACCTGCGCGAGAATTCCCGTGATGGTTCCCGGGATGAGGTTCTGCGTCGTGAAGAGCGCGCCGGTAGCATTGGCGTTCGTCGTGTTGTTGATGTACGCGAGGCCGTTCAGGCTCAGACTGATCGCAACCTTGTTAGCGGTTACCTGCGTGAGAGTAAACGGCGATCCGGGGGGTGTGCAGGAGTTTCCAACGGTGTTGGAAGTACAGGCGCCTGCATTGCCGGAACCGGGATCGATTTCGGTCAGATCGAAATGCACTGTATCGGTCGGGGTTACGAATGTGGCGAAATCGGTAATCGGCATCGCCAGAACACCAGTTGCCGGCCCGCCGGTCAACATCTTCAATGTCCCGCCCGTGAGACCGGAATAAGATCCGGTGTCAGGGGATGCCGCCGTAAATGTGCTGGTGATCGAGCAGGTTGAACCGCTGGCGCTCGCGCCGAAGCCGATCGTGGACATTGTCACCACCGCGCAGCCGGTGATGTTTGCAGTGGCGCCTCCCGCCGGGACAATCAGCGAGTCCGCTTTAGCCCCCGATGCCAC
>DASZUZ010000778.1:0-8517 GCA_035547415.1 Bryobacteraceae bacterium
TTCACGCAGATTGCGCATCCCATGCCGCCGGGCGCATTCCGTCAGGCGGCTCGCATCCGCGTTCGCCATGATGAGGTGGCGGAGTTCGTCGTTCAATTCCATCAGCTCGAAGATGCCGGCGCGCCCCCGATACCCCGAGCCGTTGCATTCTTCGCAGCCCGCGCCCCGAAAGGTCTCGATCTCCTCGCCGAAAGGCGTCAGCGAGAGACCCGCGCTCTCTTTGCAATTGCGGCAGATGATTCGCACCAGCCGCTGCGCAAGCACGGCGACCACCGATGACGAAATCAGGTAATTCTCCACGCCCATATCCGTCAGACGCGTAACAGCGCTCGGCGCGTCGTTCGTGTGCAGCGTCGAGTAGACGAAGTGACCCGTGAGAGCCGATCGGATCGCGATATCCGCCGTCTCGCGATCGCGGATTTCACCGATCATGATCACGTCCGGGTCCTGCCGGACGATGTGCCGGATTCCCGCCGCGAACGTCAGCCCGATCGCCGGATTCACATGGATCTGATTGATCCCGTCCATCTGGTATTCCACCGGATCTTCGATCGTGATGATCTTTTTATCCGGCAGATTGATGCGTTTGAGCGCCGAATAAAGCGTCGTCGATTTGCCGCTGCCAGTCGGGCCGGTGACCAGGAAAATGCCATGAGGCAGCGACGTGTAATGCTCCATCCGCCCCAGCATCCGGTCGTCGAAACCCAGCCGCCGCAGATCGTAAAAATCGCCTGCCGACCGATCGAGCAGACGCATCACGACGCTCTCTCCGAACAGCGTGGGCAGCGTGGAAACGCGAAGATCCACCTCGCGACCGAGAATCCGGAGCTTGATGCGTCCGTCCTGCGGCAGGCGGCGTTCCGCGATGTTGAGCTTGGCCATCAGTTTCAGGCGTGAAATGATCGCCGCCTTCAGCTCTCGCGGGGGTTGTTCCTGATTGAAGAGTACGCCGTCGATGCGGAACCGGATCCGAAACTCTTTCTCGAACGGCTCGATATGGATATCGCTCGCGCGCTTCTCGACAGCCTGAGCGATCATTGCATTCACCAGACGGATGACGGGCGCTTCGCTCGCCATGTCGCGCAGGTGTTCGAGATCGTCTTCGTCGCCCCCGGCGAACTCCGCGGCGGCGTTCTGTCGCTCGCCCTCCGTGTAATAGCGATCGATCGCGTCGAGAATTTCCTGCTCGGTCGCGAACTGCGGCCGGACTTCGAGCTTCGTCGAGCCCTGAACGGCGTTGATCGTCTCGAAATCCAGAGGATCGGCCATCGCCAGCGTGAGCGACCCTTCATCGATCCCGACAGGAAACACCAGCGCCTGCCGCAGAAAGCGCGGCGACATGCCTTCGAGCTCCGGAGCGGAAGGCGGCGTGGCGAGTTGCGCGATCGGGAGCCCGAGTTGACCGGAAAGCGCGGTAAGCAGGTCGCGCTGCGCGAGATACCCCATGTCGACGAGGATCTTCCCGATCTTCTCGCCCCGACGTTCCCGCTGCAGTTCGAGCGCGCGCTCGAGATCCTCGGCGCCGATCAGCCCCCGCTCGATCAGAATCTGCCCCAAAGGAGGAGTCGCCGCAGTCAAACCAACACCCTTTTCCCCGTTACTCTTATCGGCGTTCATCTGTGTTCATCTGTGGCCCGATATCTACCCACTCCCTTAAAGCTCCTGCTCCTCAAACAAACTCGCCAGTTCCCGCCCGCTTACATGCCTGTTCGCCGCATCCAGCAGCTTCTGTTTCGTCGCTGTCAGCACCAGCCGCCGGGGCAACCCCCGCGCCTGCTCCCACCGGTAGTTAAACAGAAAAGCCTCCAGAACAATATGCTCCTCCGGGGGCAAACCCGGCAGCGCCTTACTGGCATCTATCATCAATCCCCGCATCGTCTCCCGGAGCGCATCCACCTTCCGCGCCTTCCGGCTATGCAGAGATGCAATCTCCTCCTCCGTCAGGCTCGGCTTGAACGGACTGATATTCAGAGGCGACACCAGAACCAGATTCAGCTCCACCGTAAACACCGTCCCATACCCGTCGACATACGTCCCCCGGGCCGGCCCCAGCAGGTCATACGGATCGCTGATATTCGAACGCACCTTATCGTTGATCGCCGCCTCCACTGTCCTGATCGAGTTCAGTGAAACGATCGGCTCGGAAGCCGCAAAACACAATGTCGCCACGGCGATCAGCAGGATCGGCTTCATTGCCCGAGTCCGGTCTGCGGAGCCTCGGAAGAAGCCAGCAGCGTCGTCGCGTCGATATGGCGTTGCAGAACCCGCACCGCCTCCATCATGTTGAGGTGTTCCTGCTCGTTCTTCCGGTCCTCCGCCGCCAGGGCGGCCTTCGTCAGACGGGCGTCCTCTTCCCGGACCTGCGCCACGGCCTTCGCGACCGCCTCGTTCACCTGCTTCGAAACATCGACCGCCGGCCCGGCCACCATCCGAATTTCGGGCTTCGGACGGTGCCAGGCCGAGACGATCAGCGCCGCCGCGATCGCGCAGGAGGAGGCGAAGCCAAGTCGCGCCGCGGAATTCCAGAACCCGCTGAAGAAGCGCGCGACGGGCGACGGCGAGAAGACTTTGTCCGATACGAATGCGATCCGCTGCGGAATCTCGCGGTCCGGCAGCGAGCGCAGTGCGGCGGTCGTCAGCCGCAGTTGATCCAGTTCCGCCGCGCAGGCGGCGCAGGCGGCGATATGTTGCTCGAGTCCGGCGCGCTCGCCGGCGGGAAGTTCGTCGAAAGCATAATCGCGGAGCGCTTCCGCGTTTTCGCACTGACTCATCGGGTACCTCTGGTGTTTGCGGGCGCGAGTTCCAGTTTCAGCAGATCGAGGGCGGTGTAGAGCCGCGATTTAATCGTCGAAACGGGAATTCCAAGGATCTCCGCCATTTCATCGAACTTGAAACCCTGGTAAACCTTCAGAACCACAGCCTCGCGCTGTTCCGGGTTCAGCCGGTCGAGCGCGACGTTCACCGCCACCGACAGGTCCGGCGCGATTCCGGGCGCTGCTTCGCGCTCGATGAAATTCGCGTCTTCGCTGTCGACCTCCGGGCGTCGCTTGCGAAAGAGAGAATACGCTTCGTTATGCGCGATCCGGAACAGCCATGGTCCGAACCGCGCCGTGTCGTCCAGCTTGCGGATGTTCTGATAGGCCTTCAAGAAGACGTCCTGGCTCAGGTCGAGCGAATCGTCCGGGTTGCCGGTAAGACGCAGCAGGTAATTGAAGACACGCTTCTCCCAGCGCGACACGAGGTGATTGAATGCCTCGATGTCGCCTCGGCGAACACGTGCGATCAGGTCCGCGTCTTCGACGGCCCGAAAGATCAAACTCTGGCTCCTTGCTGATAGACGAACGCCGGGCCCAAAAAGTCGATCGGAAGCGAAATTTGGAAGAACGTCAGAAGTTTACAATCGCGGCGAACGACTTCGGATCGAGACTCGCTCCGCCCACCAGCGCGCCGTCGATGTCCTCCTCTGCCATCAGATTCCTGACGTTGTCCGGCTTGACGCTGCCTCCGTAAAGAATGCGAATGGCCGCTCCCGCTGCTTCCCCGAACTTCGCCGTAGCCTTACTACGGATGAACCGGTGCGCGTCCGCCGCAATCTGCGGCGTCGCCGTCCTGCCCGTGCCGATCGCCCACACCGGCTCGTAGGCAATCACGATCTTCCCGAACTCTTCCGCCGAAAGAGGAGCAATCCCGCCGTCGAACTGCTCGCCCAGCACCGCCTCCGTACGATCGGATTCCCGCTCCTCCAGCCGCTCGCCAACGCACACGATCGGGGTCAGTCCGTATTCCAGTGCGGCCCGGGTCTTCCGGACCACGTCCGGTTCCGTCTCGCCGAAATACTGCCGGCGCTCGCTGTGCGCGATGATCACGTACCGGCATCCGATCGCCTGCAGCATGTGACCGGAAACTTCTCCCGTCACCGCGCCTTCCTTGCCCCAGTACAGATTCTGCGCGCCGATGCTCACATTGCTCCCGGCGGTCTCGTGTACCGCGGCATGAAGGTCCGGAAACGGCGGACAGATCACGATATCGGCCTGCGTCGCGCCCGCCACCAGCGGTTTGAATGCCTCGAAAAAGGCGTGGGTCTCCGCGGGCGTCTTGTACATCTTCCAGTTGCCCGCCATTAAGGGTTTTCTCATAGAATCTCGTTTAAAAAGCTCGTGCCCTTCCCGATCGACGTCCCGAAGTTCTGCGCCACCGTCTGTCCGATATCGCTGAGCGTGCTCCGCAGGCCCAGATCGACGCCGGCGCGCGCGCGATTGCCGAACACGATCAGCGGCGTGTATTCCCGGCTGTGATCGGTCGAGGATGTCGTCGGGTCGCAGCCATGATCGGCTGTCAGGATCGCCAGATCGCCCGGCCGCATCGCCGCGCGAAAATCGGGCAGCCAGCGGTCGAACTCCTCGAGCGCTTTGGCATACCCCTCCACGTCGTTGCGATGGCCGTATTGCTGGTCGAAGTCGACCAGGTTCGCGAAAATCAGCCCGCCGTCGAATTCCTTCGTCGCCGCGAGTGTCTTCTTCATGCCGTCCGCGTTGTCTTTCGTCTTCACCTGATCGGTAATCCCCCGGCCCAGGAACACATCGAAAATCTTTCCGACGCTGAAGACCTCGATGTTCTTTTCGGCCAGTCTGTCGAGCAGCATCCCGCGCGGCGGCGGCACGGCGTAATCGTGCCGGTTCGCGGTTCGCCGGAAGGCTCCGGGTTCGCCCTCGAAAGGCCGCGCGATCACCCGCCCCACTTCATGCGGCCCGCGCAGAATCTCGCGCGCGATCTCGCAGATCCGGTAAAGCTCCCACAGCGGAATGACTTCTTCATGGGCCGCAATCTGAAACACGCTGTCCGCCGACGTGTAAACAATCGGCGAGCCCGTATCCATATGCTCTTCGCCGAGTTCCTGGATGATCTCCGTTCCCGACGCCGCTTTGTTTCCCAGCGTGGACCGTCCTATCCGGTCCTCGAACTCGCGCATGATCTCCGGCGGAAAACCATGCGGGTACAAAGGGAACGGCTTCTCCAGATGGATTCCCACCATCTCCCAATGCCCGGTGGTGGTGTCCTTGCCCGGCGAAGCCAGCGCGCAGCTTCCGAAAGATCCTTCCGGAGACTCGGCCTTCGGTAGTTCCGGGATCGGCTTCAGGTTCCCCAACCCGAGCCGGCACAGATTCGGTACGGTCAGACCTCGCCGGCGCGCGATGTTCCCGAGCGTATCGCTTCCCGCGTCACCGTAAGCCGCGGCGTCCGGCATTTCGCCCACACCAACGCTGTCGAGAACAATCCAGATGACGCGATCGAACACAGAATTCCAATTTAGCGCGTCGGCCGAAAACTACCCCATCCATTCCGGATGCTGCGCCGTGCCGTCGAACTCCGTCGTCGTCTTGAAGGGCTCGAACTTTCCCGTCATGGCAACCTGCCGCGTTTTCGATACGATCGCCTGCAGTTGCGCCTCGCTCATCGGCTTGAAAGTCTTCGCCGCTTCGAACGCCTGGTCCAGCCGCGCCATCGAATCGCAGCCGTTGATCACGACCGATGTGGGCAGATTCAGCGCGTAATGAAGGCACTCGATGGGCGTTGCCACACCCGCTTTCAGCACGTTGCCGAAGGCCATCGGCTTCATCCCGAGCACCGCGGTTCCTTCTTTCACGAGCCGCGGGACAACCTGATGCGTGAAGCTCCGGAAGTGGTAATCGAGCACGTTCAGAGGCATCTGGCACGTATCGAAGTGGAAATGGTTCTGCGCCGCCATGTCGAGCATCCGGAGATGCACGGCCGGATCCTTGTGCCCTGTAAAGCCGATGTAGCGCACCTTCCCGGCCTTCTTCGCGGCCATCACCGCCTCGTGCGCGCCGCCCGGCGCGAAGTAGCGGTCCGGGTCCTCCATGCGAATGTTCTCGTGAAACTGGATCAGATCGATGGTTTCTACCTGCAGACGCTTCAGTGACTCGTTGATCTGCTGCTCCGCCATCGCTCGCGTTCGCCCGTTGTACTTGGTCATGAGGAAAACGCGCTTCCGGTAACCGTCTTTGAGCGCCTTCCCCATCCGGATCTCGCTCGCGCCGTCGTGGTAATCGCACGAGTTGTCCATGAACGTAATGCCCCGGTCAATCGCGCTTCGGACGATCCGGATGCTCTCGCTCTCTTCTTTGGGGACGCCCATGTGATAGCCGCCCAGCCCGATCGCGGAGACTCGCTCCCCCGTCTTCCCGAGGTTGCGGTAAATCATGCCATTCGACGTCTGGGCGTCGAGATTCGCGGCAATCTGCAGCGCCGCGAGAGTCGTGAGGAATTCGCGCCGTTCCATAGCGAACAGCTTATACCGGTTCAGCCTTGCCGATTTGCCCCGTAACCGATCTGCCCCGTAAGAGGATCCGCGCCGATCGTTCCCGCCAGCCCTTCCAGATACTCGGCTGAGCTGACATAAGCCAGCTTCTTCCGCGCGGCCTCCGTCCCGGTGGCCTCCACGTGGCGCTTCCACAACGCAATGTCCCGCCGTTGCTTCGTCAGCAGACGCTCCCGATACCAGTCGCTGCTCAACAACGCCTCCCGCATGAACATTCCGCGGATGGCGGGATCGTTGATGCCCGCGCCCTCGTAATGCCCGTACGCCATGATGTGCAGCAGCGCCCGGATGGGTGGACATGCGGCGTTCACGCTGCCATCTTCGAAATACAACAGCGCCACACGCTGCTGCGCCTCGCAGATCGCGTTCACGCCTGCCACAAAGACGTTCAGATCCTGCATTTCCGGACGCAGCAGTTCGTCCGGAAACACCGCGTCCGGCATCTCGAAAATGCGGCCCAGGAAACGGTCCACGAATGTCGTCGTAATGCGATATCCAAGGCGGCTGGCCAGGACTGGTCTGCCTTCGTGCGTGAAATCCTCGATCTTTTCGAGATACCCGTTCTCGATCAGGAACTGCGGCTCGCGCTCGAAAACACGCATCCGGCACCAGATCTCGGGAACCAGCATGCTGTTATCGTGATCCACCCGGTACTTCGGTCCTACATAACCGGCAGCCGTCGTGAATCCGCCATAACCGGTAACAATCGCCGAAACGAGTGCGTTGTTCACGTCCACCACCGGCCACAGCGCGTTGAACGGTCCCTTCGTGAGCGCGCCTTCGCTGCCGAAACCCGTCGTCGATGGCGATTTCCCTGTCAGGCTGCAGATGAAATCCATGAAGAGTTCCGGCAGTTCCTGATAGTGGATCGGGCTGTAGACCGCCAGAGGCGGGATGCCCGCCTTCAGATCGGGCGGATTATTGCGCCGTCCGGCCAGTACTGCGTTTACGGGGAAATGAACGGGATTGTCCGAAGGAATTTCTCGCGCGAGCCGCGTACCGATCTCGGCCAGATACCCATCGCGCGGATTCGCCAGGTCGGGCCGCTTCTGCAGATAGCGCGGATTTTTCGAAGGGCTTCCATCCACGATGCGGGGATGCGCCGAAGACACAACATATTCCGTCTTTGGCGAGGCCGCGAAATTGGCCAGCAGCCGCTTCATGGGCTCCGTGTACTGATCGAACGCCACCACATGGTCCACCAGACCCTGGGCGTCTTTCACCGTCAGCGGCTCGAAGTTTGACAGGAAGGTTCCCGCTGATGCGATGTCCGCCTCCGCGTCTTTATCGAAGCCACGATGAATCGCGTCATCCGGGCGCTGAAACAGCAGCGCTTCGCAGTTCGTGAGCAGCTTGACGCTCGGATGCGGATACTCCGGATCCAGATTGTTCAGGCTTTCCCGCGGCAGGACAACCGACGCCGTAATGTCGTCTTCCACCTGCACCTTGTCCGCGGGATTGAAATCGGGCCGCAGCTTGTAGATCCGCCAGGAGCCGTTCGGGTCGTAGCCGACCCGCAGATAATTGCCGACCAGCTTCTGGTTATCGAATTTCAGTTCATGCCCGAGAAACCCGTTGATCCGGTCCACCGTGAAATACCGCTGCCAGTTGTCGCCCCATTCCGGCCGGTAATAGCGCTTCACTGTCACCAGAAGCTGCCGGATTGTCTGCGGCAGTTCGCGGAGCCACTGGTTGTACTCGTCGGTGTAGAGAGCCGACGGCGTCAGCAGCTTGATCACCGAGCCGAGCGAGCGCTCCGGACTCAGAATGGGGCGGCTGGCGCGCGCCGGATCCTGCGGCCGCTTGTAGATTCCGGAGAAGTCCCGTTTCAGAATCGCGGCGACCTGCTCGATATCCCGGTGATAATCGCTCACGAACACGGGACCCTTCAGGATGATGCCGCCAATGGACTTCGAAATTTCCGACTTGCCGCCACCCGACACAGTGCACGGCTTATGGCAGAGAATGCCGTCCGCGCGCGAGGCGATCAGTCGCCACGCCAGCCCGCCAGGCTGCTTCTCCAGGCGAACCTTCGTGCCCCACGGCAGCACGTAAGTCTCGCCCGCCCGCAGCACCAGTCGGTGCGTGCCTCCGTTCCATGGCCATCGCACGCAGCCTTCGCGAACCAGAAAATCGGCATTCTCCGGCACATAGAACACGCCCGGATACGTGCGGTC
>DASZUZ010000779.1:0-5774 GCA_035547415.1 Bryobacteraceae bacterium
TGTGAAAGCATCATTGAGGGAGTGGTGTTGCTCTATGGGCCGACCCAAGTCCGATGGCATTCGCTCGGGGCCGAATTCATGGGTGCGTCAGGGGCCACAACGCTGACGCAGGCGCTGCCGACATAGCTATTTTGCGGCGACGCAATTCGCTCTCCGTCTACGCGTTGGCCGACCCGAACATGTTGTTCTCGTCCGCCGACGGACCGTACATCCCGGGGATCGCAATCTCGTTCAGCCGAAGATAGACGCCCAACTGCGCCCGGTGGTGGATGAGGTGATTCATCACCACGCTGCGCAGCACGGTCGCACGCGGCATCGTGAAAATTGTTTGCCCGCCGAAAACCAGCGACCACGGTACTCCCAGGTCCGCGTCGGATGCGCCCGCGATCGCCTGCCGCGCCGCAGCAACGTTCCGATCGAATGCCTCCAGAATCTCCGCCGCAGACGCCGCATTGAAGGCAGTCATTCCGGGAGTGAGCTCGAGCCGCTCGCGCCCTATGGTTTCCACGGCCCAATGCGGCAGTTCGGCCACGTGACTGGCGAGCCGGCCGAGCGCCATGGATTTGGGGTGGGGCTTCCAGGATAGTTTGTCGTCCGGCACGCAAGCGAGCAGTTTGCGCGTGTTGGCCATTTCCTGATCGAATTCCGGAAGGATCATTTCGCTGATGGTCATAAATATCTCCGGCTGACAAAGATAGCATGTCCGATCGGAAAAGGTACGCTGTCTGACGTTACGGCTGATACGTCCGCCAACGACTGTGTATTGAGCTTTTTTAATCTGAAGGCCTAAGCTGAAATCAGGTAAAGCCGATTGCGGCAGAATCGGCACTGGCACAGCTCCAGACCTCCTCTGAAAGTCAAGGCGGTTTCGGGACAACAAACGGCGAAACGTTGATGCTCCCTCCGGCGGAACAGGATTGGCGCCTGTTCCGCCGTCTTTTTACAGCGGAACAGGTAAACTGGATTACATCACCGCACATTTTCAGCC
Source organism: Bryobacteraceae bacterium (assembly GCA_035547415.1). Lineage (GTDB taxonomy): Bacteria > Acidobacteriota > Terriglobia > Bryobacterales > Bryobacteraceae > BOG-234. The sequence continues at coordinate 989 of DASZUZ010000779.1, forward strand.
TCAGCGCGCCTCGGGGCGCTCGAAAGCGGAATATCTGCCTGCTCTGACCGGGCTCCGTTTCGTTCTCGCTGTCTGGGTTATTCTCCATCACATCTCCGGAACAGGAATGATGCTGGAGGACTGGACAAATTCGCTGTCGCCCGCGATGCAGAGTCTCGTGCGCGGCGGCTACCTCGCGGTGCAAACCTTCTTCATCCTGTCGGGCTTCGTGCTGGCGCGCAGTTATGCGCGGGCATCCTGGCGGCGCGACGACGTCATCCGATATGCCTGGGCGCGGGTAGCCAGAATTTACCCCGTGTACCTTCTGAGCCTGTCCGTCGTCTCGCCGTTCATCTACAGCGCAATGCTGAAACCCGGCCGAACGGGCGCGGAGAAGGCGGACCTGCTGCTGAACTATGGCCTCGTCCTGCAGGGCTGGAACAGCGGTCTCGGCGTGGGCTGGAATACGCCCGCGTGGTCGCTTTCCTGCGAATTCTTCTTCTATCTGCTCTTTCCCGTGGCGTTCCTCTGGCTGCGCGATGCCGGCCGCCGGACGGTCGCCCTTGTGCTGGCGGCGACCATCGTAACTCCCGTTCTGCTGGCACATGCAGGTGTTCCCTGGACGTGGAAGCCAATCCACCACTTCTCGGATTTTGTGGCCGGCATCGCGGCTGCCCGGCTTTACGAGTGGCTGGCGCCATCTCTTTCGGGACGGGGCTTCTGGCTTTATCTGCCCGCCTTGCTGGCGGGCGCTTTCGTGATCGTCGATCCCCGCATCATGGACGGAACTTACGGCGACGTGAACACGGCATTGCGACCGCTCAACGTCGCGGCCATGGTCGGATTGGGACTAGGCGGCGGAGTCCCGGCGCGTCTGCTATCCGGGCGGATAGCGCAATACCTCGGTAAGGCCAGCTACTCCATGTACATTCTGCATGTGCCCATCCTGTGGTGGTACAGCCACTGGGCCATGCATGGGTCTCTCCACATGCCACGAATGGTCGCCGTGATTGTCTATCTGGCGCTCGTGATTACGGTTTCCGCGCTGGCGTTCGAATTCGTCGAAATGCCCGCCAATCGCTGGATTCGGGATCGCGTTGCGGATCATCTGCGCGCGAGGCCGCGCGTGCTGGCGCGCCTCGCAGCCTGATCAGACCCGCACGATCCAGTTGCGGCGGTACATCACCCAGGCGATCAGAAACATCAGGCCTGTATACGCGAGTCCCCAGAGCAGGGAAGCGTTGAACGGCGAAGCGAGAGGCGCGAACACCGCGTTATAGATCCTGTGATGCAGGCCCGTGGCGTTGAGGGCTTCATCCAGCAATTCCGAAATCATGTACACCGTGATGGAATTCATCCCGAGGACCAGCAGCGGCTTCAGCAACCGTTTCACGCCGCCGCGCTCTCCCAGCCATAAGGAACCGGCGAACAGGATGAAATCCAGGCCGGCCATGAACAGGCAAAACGAGACTGTCCAGAGCTTCTTGTTGATGGGCAGCCACGTATTGCAGACGAGTCCGGCCACGATCAGAGCCGTGCCTGCGCCGGTCAGCCACGCAGCCCTTTCGCTCAGCGTTCGTTTCCACCGGAGCAGGTGACCGCACATGATGCCGAGCAGCGCCGTCGCAATCGCCGGCAGCGTGCTGACGATGCCCTCCGGGTCCCACGTCGTCGTGCTGTGGTAATTGTGAGCGCCGAGAACGATACGGTCCACGTAATGAGCAAAGTTGCCCTCCACGTCGAGACGCCCCGCGCCGAATCCGGGCACGGGCGCGAACTTCATCAGCAGCCAGTAGCTCGCGCAGAGGCCCACGATCCACGCGATCTGCCCGCGAATGCGCGTGGTGAGAAAAATGGCGACCGCGACCAGGTAGCAGATCGCGATCCTCTGTAAGACGCCGAGCAGCCGCTGCGTCGCGGGATTGAAATCCGGAAACGCGTAGACCGCGAGACCCAGCACGTAGAGAATCGCCGCGCGCCGGGCTGCCTGCCGGAACAGCGCGCCGCGTGACGCGCCTGCTTCGAGGCGCCTGCCGAGCGCGAGCGTGAGCGCCACGCCGACGATCCAGAGAAACGACGGAAAGACGACATCGGTCGGCGTCCAGCCGTTCCATTCGGAGTGTTCGAGCGGCCAATAAACATGGCGGCCGTCTCCGGGGTTATTCACGAGAACCATCAGCGCGATGGTTGCGCCACGGAATATATCGAGCGCGGTCAGGCGCTGCGGGACAGGCGCGAGTGCTTCGGCTGGTGCGGCCATCAGCGTGATCTTACACCAGCCGCCCGGCTATCGCAGGTGTTTGAAAAGAAGACGCAAGGCGTTCCCGCGATGACTGACGTCGAATTTCTTCTCGCCATCGACTTCCCCGAATGAACAGCCGAACGGCGGGTAATAGAACAGAGGATCGTAGCCGAAGCCGCCGGGACCGCGCTCTTCGGGAAGAATTTCGCCTTCCACCGTGCCTCGAAATGTCTTCAGCGCCTGTCCCGCGCGAGCCAGCGCGATGACGCAGACGAAGCGCGCACCGCGGCGCCGTTTCTTCGCCATCCGTTCCAGCAGCAGCCGGTTGTTGGCCTCATCGGTAGCGCCCGGTCCCGCATAACGGGCCGAGAAGACGCCGGGTTCGCCCTTCAGTGCGTCGACTTCCAGACCGGAATCGTCCGCGAACAAGGGCCCGGGAGCGAACCGGCTGTAATAACATGCCTTGATTTTCGCGTTCTCTTCGAAGGTCGCTCCGGTTTCTTCGGGAGCGGCGATGGAATGAATTCCCGGGAGCGGTTCGATTTCGATACCCAGAACCTGTCCGGCGAGACGGAACTCCCGCAGTTTTCCCGGATTGCCCGTAGCGCAGTAGAGCTTCACGCCGATTCGATCACCTGTTTCTGCAGTGCGATCAGTTCCGCGATGCCCTCGCGCGCGAGCAGGCGCATCCGGTCCATCTGGGCGTCATCGAAGCTCTTGTGTTCCGCTGTCGCCTGGAATTCGACGAAGCGGCCGGCATCCGTCATGACGACATTGGCATCCACTTCCGCGCGCGAATCTTCCTCGTAGCAGAGATCGAGGATCGGCTCGCCGTTGAGAATCCCCACGCTGACCGCGGCCACCGCGCCGGTGAGCGGCGTCTTCGCGAGCGCCTTCAGGCGGACCAGTTGTTTGATGGCGAGCGCCAGAGCGACGTAGGCCCCGGTGATGGAAGCGACGCGCGTTCCTCCGTCGGCCTGCAGGACGTCGCAGTCGAGAATGATTGAACGCTCCCCGAGCAGTTGCAGATCCACCACGGCGCGGAGCGAACGGCCGATCAGGCGCTGGATCTCATGCGTTCTTCCGCTGGCCCGCCCTTTGGTGACCTCGCGCGGCGTACGCGTTCCCGTGGCCCGGGGCAACATCGCATATTCGGCGGTTACCCATCCCTTGCCTGTGTTTCGCAGGAAGGGCGGCACGCTGGACTCCACGCTGGCCGTACACAAAACCTGCGTGTTCCCGAAAGAAATCAGAGCCGATCCCTCGGCTGTTTTCAGATAGCCCGGCGCGATTTCGACCGACCGCAGCTCATTGGCGCTTCGGCCGTCACTACGCACTTCGCATCACCAGAATCATCATGATAATTGTCAGAATCATGCCGCCAATCAGAATCACGAGACAAGGCACGCCGGGCTTCATCTGCGGCGGCGCAGGCGTATCGGACTTCTTTCTTGCGGCTTTGTATTTCCCCATGTGCGGATATCAGAGCGCCGCGGCCGTGGCGGAAAAGAACTCTTCCAGCGTGGCAATCGATTCGGGGCTCAAGTCTTTCACCAGAATCGCACGGACGGTTCGCCCCTTTCTCTCCAATGCGAGTTTCGTGGCGAGGAACTGCGCCATGTGGTAATCCGGCTCGTAGCCCGCCAGCGCGAAGCGCGATTGCTTCTGCGAGAGCAGAACGATCGAGAAGCAGCCGCCGTGCCCGATGACCATCTCGTGATACGAGTGGTTCATCGCGGGGCCTTCGTAGATATCGACCGGCATTTTGAGTCTCGCGCGGAAGATTCGTTGCCCGGCATTCCCGAGCGCCTTGCGCATCAGGTGGCCGCTCTCCGAATAGCGCAGGTCGCCAAAAAACGTCAACTCGCCGTAGCTGGCGCCGCTTTTCCGGATCGCCGCCGCCAGCGATTCCGGTGTTTCGAGCGACACGACGCCGTGCCACCGTTTCCCGGACCCCAGCGATTTCCATGCGCTCGTCTGGGGGATGCCGCCCACCTCTTTGGATTCAGCGAAAATTTCCGCCGCGATGGCTTTATAAAGCTCCACCGAAGGCTGCGTCACGAAGTTCATTTTTCGCAGGTACCCCAGAGCGAATACCACGTAATGCATGAACTGCATGTAACGCGACAGAGGCGCTTTGGCTCCGAACGTGAGCACTGCCAGCGAGTAGCGCGCGTGCCGCAGCGCCGTAATGCCGTCTCCTTCGGGATGCGGCTCGCCTTTGCGTTGCACCGCCAGGAAGACGCGATCCTGCTTCGGATCGTTCGCCTTGCGGTAGTTCCGCTGGTTGACCTTCTCGCCGATCACCGTCTTGATGCCGATCGCCTCGCTTTTGCCGAGGCTCTCTTCGATATCCTGCTTGGTCCACAGCCCCGCTCCGTCCCACGACTTCGGCAGGAGCAGGGTGACCTTGTCCCGGCCAGCCTCTCCCTGCGAATGCAGAAACGAAGCCAGTTTGAAGGCATCGGAGATTTCGGCATCGGTGAGAATCGCGCCCGCAATCCAGGCTTTCAGATCCACGCCCGCGAGCGCGAGCGGATAGAGGCTCCCACGCGTCAGAGGCGC
>DASZUZ010000780.1:0-3100 GCA_035547415.1 Bryobacteraceae bacterium
AAAGAAAGATCGGCGCTTTCAGGAGTTGTAACTCCGCGGCAAAGGCCTCCAGCCACGGGCGTTTCTCGTCCGTGAGGAAGACGTCGAAATCTTCGCAGCAGGGGATCGCATCGTGGAGAATCGCTTCGCGCACAACGCGGCGCAGGAGCGCGTTGAACTCCGCCACATCGAGCCGTGTGGCTTCGGCCAGCCGGATCGTCAGCAGAGGCCGTTCATGCCGGCGGCAGAGAGCCAGCGCGATCTGGTGTCCCGCGTTGCCGGGCGGTCCGTACAGATATGCGATTCGGGGCCAGTCAGCCCCGGGGCGCACCAGCGCGGACAATCTCTCCCACGCTTCTCCGCCGGAGAGTTCGCATCCGGAAGCGGGAACGACAAGCTTCGAGCAGGACGCCACCTGCGGATCCGGCTCATCTCCTTCCAGCAGCCAGCGAATAATGCGCTCATCGGGTCTCAGCAGGTGCCCGGGCCCCGGCGCGCGGCCACCCTGAGAATCTTCGAAACGCTCGAGAAGCTTCCAGAAGAACAGGGGCGCATAAGCGCCGAAATGCCTGCGGGCTGCCAGCCTCTGCGGGAATGAGTCGCACAAAAGCCCCAGAACGAAATCCACCGTGGCATGCTTTCTGGTGACGTCGTCCTGCAGATACGCGTAGACCCGCTCATAACGCAGATCGAGTTCCGGCAGAGCGCAAATCAGGAGGCAGTCGAGTTCCCATCGGTTGAGGCCGAACTTTCTGGCAAGTTCCGCCAGCCGGAGACGGATGCCGTTGTGCTCGGCTTCCGCCTGGCGAGCCGCGCACTGACTTCGCATCGCCTCGATCAGTTGCCCCGCTTCAGAAGCTGCTGTAAAGACCACGTACGGCGAGGCGCCGAAAGGTTGATCGAGCAGGGAGTCTATCTCCGCGTCGGAGATATAAAGGCCACGATACGGATCCTGATCTTTGGCTGCCGTCCGGCACCGGCCGATCTGCAGCCGGATCAGCGTTTCAATGCATTCGATCCCGGCGAGCAGGTGGGCCATCGAATCCGGAAAGGGAATGGCGACAGCGCTTGCCATCATTTGTTATCTCCGGCCGGACCGAATTCTGTCTCGTACTCCTCCACGGCCTGCCCTAACAGTTCGAATAGTTCCCGCGCGTGCGCCGGACCCGTCACGAGGCGGGTATGGATCTGTGGGTTTTCCGTGTCCGGGTACGCCTGGCCGAATTCGAAGACGAACTCGAATGCGTTGTGGCCGATCTGAAAGGAGTTGAAGTAACGGGCTTCCCCGGACTGAGCAGCCGGAGCATTCTCAACTTTCGCCGCGGGCGGCGCCTTGCCGGTTCGCGGAAAAGTCTGTGCCAGGAACGCTTTCAGGCTGAGCACGAATGAGAAACGTTACGCAAGTAATTACCCAGACCGGGGCAGTCATCCAGGACCCTGAAATCGCGGAAACAAACAACACGGGCTATTGGCGCTCTGTAACAGGCGCTGCTACACGGCGTGTAACAGGCTGTGTAACGTCTGCGCGGCGGTGGTACAGGGGTCAACCGCGCGGCCGGGCTCACGCCATCTTCGCGGTGCGGGAAAGAACGCCCGGGAGATCAGCCGGTTGGCCGGGGCGCAGGTTATAGCGAGCCATTTTGCGGTACACGGTCATCCTCGACCAGCGAAGCTTATCCGCCGTGCGGCTCTTGTTCCAGTTCGTCGCAAGCAGCGCGGCGATCAGCCGCGATCGCTCGTCCGGCTCCCTGCCGGCGGCGGAATCGCATTTCCGCCGGAACAATGCCGGCAGATCGGTCGCCTGGATTTCGCTCGAAGAAACCTCCACAAAGGCCGCTTCCAGAACATTCCTGAGCTCGCGGATATTGCCGGGCCATGCGTACCCCAGAAACGCATCGAGAACGTCCTCACTGAACCGCCGCACAGCTCGGCCATAGCGGGCGTTCAACTCGCCGAGGTAGTGCGCCAGCAGAACCGGGATGTCTTCCTTCCGGTCCCGAAGGGCCGGGATGTGTACACGGGCCACGTTGAGTCGAAAGTACAGATCGCGTCGAAATGCCCCTGCTTCCACCAGGCTCTCCAGATCGCGATTCGTCGCGGCGATGATTCGGATATTCAGAGGAGTGACGCGCGTCCCTCCCAGTCGCTGAATCTCGCGCGTTTCAATGGCGCGCAATATCTTGGCCTGGGCATAAGGACTCATATCGCCGATCTCATCGAAGAAAACGGTGCCGCCGTCCGCGGCGTGGAGTTTGCCTTCCATCGCCGCATGCGCTCCGGTGAATGCTCCTCGCTCGTAACCGAACAGTTCGCTTTCCAGAAGGCCATCGGGTATGGCGGCGCAGTTCAGGCTTTCCAGACGCTTGTTGCGCCGGGCGCTCCGCAGATGGATGAAGCGCGCCGCCAACTCCTTTCCCGTTCCGGTTTCGCCGGTGATCAGGACATTCATGTCGGTCGCGGCCACCCGCGCGAGATATCCGGCAGCCTCCGACATCGGCGAGCCGGGCGCAAATATCATTCCGCCATCGACTGTTCCCGGAACAGTTCTTTGGTACTCGAACCGTTCCCGCGATCGCCTGATGCATTCCCGCAATGCCCCGCACAACTGCTGCGGCGAAACAGGACCGCGAATATACTCATCGATTCCCGCGCGCAGGGCTGCGATGGCGAGTTCTTCGGAGCTCGATTCCGTCATCAGCGCCAGCGGCATGCGGCCGTAAACCTTCCGGATCTGCCGCGCTGTCTCCAGCAGCAACTCCTCCGCCGCGCCGTCATCATCGAGCAACGCAATATCGATGTCCCGGGCACGCAGCAGATCCAGAGCCGCGGGCCCCGGCGGCGTCGCGATGGCGTCAAAACCGGTCGCACCATCAAGCCCGGCCAGACGCCCGGCGCGTGCGCGACCGCTCCCAATCACGGCAACTGCAGTTCTGACCACTCGCTTTTGCTCCGTTCAGCGCGGCCGGAGCCGTTCGCCCTCATCGCGGAGTTCTTCTGTCGCGGCCTCCGCCTTCGGAGCGGCATGCGTCGTCTCTGCCTTGATGAAGGTGAATTTTGTCGACCCGATCTTCAGGTCCGCCTGGTGAGGAAGCTCTTCACCGCGGAAATGCACGAGTTTGCC
>DASZUZ010000781.1:0-3309 GCA_035547415.1 Bryobacteraceae bacterium
TATGGAATGATCAGCCTGTTCGGCAATGCTCGATATGCGCTGCGGCGGTTCCGGCGTTCGCCCGTCTTCACGGCGACAGCGGTACTGACTCTCGCCCTGGGGATCGGCGGGACTACGGCGATATTTACGCTGATTCATGCCGTGATGCTCCGCTCCCTGCCGGTCTCGGATCCCGCGAGCCTGTACCGGATCGGCGACGGCGACGATTGCTGCGTCGAGGGAGGACCGCAGGAGCGATGGGGAATGTTTTCATTCGACCTCTTCAAGCGCCTCCAGGCCGCGGCGCCGGAGTTCGAAGAGATCACGGCATTTCAGGCGGGACCGTGGCGCATGAGCGTGCGCCGCGAGGGCGCCGAGGCGGCGCCGAAGCCGCTGCGCTCCGAATACGTCACGGGCAACTATTTCTCGACTTTTGGAGTGGGCGCGTTCGGAGGCCGGGTATTCACTCCGCAGGACGATCAGCCGGGCGCGCCTCCCGTTGCGGTGGTCAGCCACCATGCATGGGAGACATCGTATGGCGGCGAGGCTTCGGTCGTGGGATCCACGTTCATGATTGAGGGTCATGCGTTCACCGTCATCGGAGTGGCTCCACCGGGATTTTTCGGGGACACGCTGTCCAGCGACCCACCCGATCTCTGGATTCCCCTGCAGCAGGAACCGATGATCGATGGCGCAACAGCGTTGCTTCGCCAGCCCATATCCGCGTGGTTGCGGGCGGTCGGGCGGCTTCGTCCCGGAGCGTCGACTGCCGGAATGGCTCCACGTCTCACGACAACGCTGCGGGCGTGGATGCGGAACGATGCGGGATATCCGGCCAACTGGATGCCGGACGTCATCCGAACGCTCCCGAAACAGGTCATCAGCATCGTACCGGCCGGAGCGGGCGTCGCCGTGATGAAAGAGGAGTATGGCCGCAGCCTGCGGATTCTCTTCGCCGTATGCGGTCTTGTGCTGCTGATCGCGTGCGCCAATGTCGCGAACCTGCTGCTGGTGCGCTCGGTCACGCAACACGGTGAAACGGCCGTGCGACTGGCCGTTGGCGCGACGCGACGGCAGATCATTCTGCAGGCCTTGACGGAAAGTGTTCTGCTGGCCGTGGGCGGCAGCATTGCCGGCCTCCTCGTTGCGAGCGCCGCCGCGCGACTGCTGCTCGCGCTTGCGTTTCAGAGTGCGCATTTTCTCCCGATCAGCGTCTCACCATCGCCCGCGGTACTCGGTTTTGCTTTCGGGCTGGCGCTGCTGACCGGACTGATCTTCGGCGCGGCGCCCGCATGGTTCACAACACGAACCGATCCGGCGGAAGCGTTGCGCAGCCAGGGCCGCGGCACGAGCGACCGCTCTTCTTTCGCAAGCAGAGCTCTGCTGGTTGTGCAGGCGACGCTCTCAGTCGTCCTTGTGGCCGGCGCGACTATGCTGGCCCGGAGCCTCGATAAGCTCGAGCATCAGGATTTCGGATACCAGACGCAGGGGCGTGTCGTGGTGGGGCTGCACAACCCGCCGGCCAGCTACACGCTGCCGAAACTGGCCTCGATCTACCGGCAGATCGAAGAACGGTTCAATCGCATGCCGGGCGTGCGTGGATCCGGCCTGGCTCTGTATAACCCGCTGACGGACAACTGGGGCGAAATGATCATGGTTGCCGGCCGTCCAGCCACAAAGATGGGTCCGGAATCCGGCGCTTCGTGGGACCGGGTGAGCGCTCATTATCTGCGAAATTTCGGGATGGCGATTCTGCGCGGGCGTGATTTCAGCGAAGCCGATAACGAAAATACCGCGCCCGTGGCGATCGTCAATGAAGCGTTCGTGAAACGCTTCTTCAGGAACGGCGAAAATCCCCTCGATCAGCATTTCGGCCTCGACCTTCCGGAGAATGCCGGCACGTTCCGCATCGTGGGCGTGGTGCGCGACGCTAAATTCGCGGGCTGGGGCCTGAGCAAACCCGCGCGTCCGATGTTCTATGTTCCGCTTGCCCAGAACGTCGACTACCGGAACGATCTGATGAAGAGCATTGAGCGCCGGTCGCACTTTGTCAGCGGCATCATGCTGGTCACGGATCAACCTCCGGGAACGCTCGAGCCTCAACTCCGGAAGATGCTGGCGGAGGTGGATCCCAACCTGACGATCGAAAGCGTGAGGACCATGCGGCAGCAGATTGCTCTCTCCTTCGATCAGCAGCGCGCGGTCGCCAGCCTCGCCGGCCTGTTCGGGACTGTGGCGCTGCTCCTGGCCGCAATCGGACTGTACGGCGTCACGGCCTATGCGGTTGCCCGGCGGACGAACGAAATCGGAATTCGGATGGCGCTCGGCGCGGAACGCGGGCATGTGGTGACGATGGTGCTGCGCGGGGCCTCCGGCCGCGTGCTGCCCGGGCTTCTGCTGGGCGTGCCGCTGGCCATCGGGGCCGGACGGCTGATCTCGGGTGAGTTGTACGGTGTTTCCAGTTGGGACCTGCCGGCGCTGACGTTATCGGTGGTGGCTTTGTCGATCTGCGCATTCGTTGCGGCTTTCATTCCGGCCAGAAGGGCAGCATCGATTCCGCCGATGAACGCGTTGAGAACGGAATAGGGCGGACGGACAATCGGGCACCGCCGGTAGTCACCCCGCCCGGAGCTATGGCGTCCGGCGCTTCTTCAGGATGCCGGTTTTCGCCTTCCCGCTCTCCAATACTTCGTCCGCGCGAAACTTTGCGATACGCCCGATCAACATCGAAGGCACGGGCAGGGAGAGCGGGAAGCGGATTGTGCCTTTATCGACTTCATACGGCGCAAGTTCGTCCCAGAATGCCGCAAGTAGTCGCTCGCCAGTGGGATACAGCGAAAAGTGCCGTTTCCAGCCGGCGAAATAAAGCACGACGGCGCCTTGCAGCTTATAAGTGGGCATCCCGTACGAGATCAGTTCCTCGGCCGCGGGAAGCGCCTCGCGAATCGCATCGCGTACGGACCGGAGTATGGCCCGAATGGCCTCAGGTTGCGAAGCGATGTAATCGTCCACGGAACTGAACCCGAGCCCGGCCATTAGTGCGACAGAGTACTCCGAATTGTCTCATTAAAAGCGCAAGTCGCCGGAAAATACTCCGAACCAGCCGGAGCCGCGCCACGTAGGGATTGCAGAAGGAGTTCCCCATGAAGTGCATTCTCGTTCTGGCGCTTGCCGTCACTGGCTTGTTCGGCGCCGACGCAACCGGCACATGGACCGGCACCTTTACTCCAGGCGGCCAGGAACCAGGTCCCGCGCATCTCGTTCTGAAGCAGGACGGTCAGAAGTTAAGTGGGACAGCGGGACCGAGCGCAGACAAGCAGCATGAGATAC
>DASZUZ010000782.1:0-1786 GCA_035547415.1 Bryobacteraceae bacterium
CGAGAACATACGTATCGATATCGGGCCTCGCCAGAAGTTCGCGCAGCTGCTCGCGCGTGTAGCGGTTTCCCGAGAAGTTCATCTGATTCGTCCGCTGCGTGAGTTCGTGCACCCGTTCGAGGTTTTCTTCTCTCATCGGCCTCAGCGCGAGCCGCAACTGGCACTCGATCAGGAAGCGGGCATAGTCGCCCGCGTAATCGGTTCGGGCATCTTCGCGCCGTTGCTGGTCGCGATAGAAGAGGCGCCGCTTCCGGCCCTCTTCGGTAACCGGAAGCTGGCATTCCGGACGGCGAAGAAGATTTGCATATTCCATGGCGTCGACGACCGTGACGTCCGGAAGCACGGAACTCACCTCCGCGCGCTCGAACGCCGAATCGTCCACGAAGAGGAAGGAATCGATGCCGATGTTGAGGCTGGCCGCGATGCTCTGCAGCGCGCGGCTCTTGGGTTCCCAGGAAATCTGCGGAAAGAGAAAGTACTCGTCGATTCCAAACCGTCGCAGCGCGGCCATCGCTTCTTCCGGATTGTTTTTGCTCGCCACCGACTGCAGCACGCCACGCTCGTCGAGGCTTCTGAGGATTTCGACCATTCCCGGCTTCAGACGAAGCTTGTCCGGACCGTCCTCGATCAGAGTTCCATCCCAAACCGTATTGTCGAGATCCCATACGACGCATTTGCAGATGCGGGCGGCTTCGGCGCGAAGCCGGGGGGTTGCCAGCGCGGCCTCGAATGCTTGATCGAGAACGAAATCCATGGCGCCGAAATACAGCGTCGCGCCTTCGGATACTTCGTTCGGAGTCAGTTCCACGTGAAACGGCGAGGCCGACAGATCGAAGACCCGTTCGATGTCCGTCACGGGCACACGATGCCGGTTGAAACCGGGATGCATGCGCACGAGCGTCTGGAACGGGATCAGAACGCCGTCCCGGCGGATCGTGATACTGATCGGAATAGCGGTCTGGTCCGGGTTGTAGCACTCCACCAGGAAGCAGTTGGGACGGCGGCCACTCCGCATTCCATGACGAGCCCATCGCTTTTTGACGGAATAGCGCTTCTGCGTGAGGGTGCGCCGCAGCCGGGCCGGCGATCCCGCGATCAGCCGCGCGATCCGGAGGTCCCTGCGTTCGAGGCGATCGGCGTCGGCGGTGGGATGCAGCGCCAGGCTTGCCGGGGACCACAATTTTGCCCAGCGCTTGAAGCGGATCTTCAGCAGATACGAATTGAGGGCCGCAGGGCAGTTGACCCGGACCATCCCATCGACAAACCGGCGGCATCGGCCGTCGGGGCGTGGAGAATAGAGATCGCACGTGGTGTAACAGGTCGGCCAGACACACTCGGTGCAGTGCTCGCTCCAGGGAATTACGGTCCGGTCCGTGACGCTCTCCCGCGACTCGGCGAAGTGCAGAAGAATTTCCGGCGGGATGTCAGCGTCGGAAGGAGTGATCTGATTGGCCTCTGATTCGTACATGCGAGTGATCCCGTTCAGGCCGCGACGGCGGCTTCCAGAGAGTCCGCCGCATCGCGGACCGAAATGAGTTGGGCATCCGATTCCGCGGCAAAGGCCACGACGGCGCGGAACTGCTCCGGAGTACAACCCCATGGAGACGGCTCCGGACTGATGTCATGCGTGTACAGACAGAGCCACCCCTTGTTGCGCTGGTTCGCCTGGATGACTCGTTTCAGCGCATCGATGCGGGAACTCGAATACACCCGATAAGCGCGGAGAAAACCCAGGTCGATCGGGTCCGTGTTGATGCCTGGCTCGATGGTCCGACAGGTCTTGTAG
>DASZUZ010000783.1:0-11593 GCA_035547415.1 Bryobacteraceae bacterium
AGACGCTCGATCTCCGCCCGGAAGGGAATGGCTATTTTCGCGGATCGACGCTGAAAGCCCGAGCCGGAACACTCTATACATTCCGGCTGGACGACGACGATTACGCGTACCCCGATCCGGTATCCCGATTCCAGCCCGAAGGCCCTCATGGCCCTTCGCAGGTCGTCGATCCGGCGGCATTCCAATGGACGGACGACAACTGGCAAGGTCTGCCGGCGACCGGGCAGGTGCTCTATGAGATGCACGTCGGCACCTTCACGCCCGAGGGTACCTGGGACGCGGCGCGGCGTCAACTGACGGAGTTGGCATCAGCCGGGATCACGGGCATTGAAATTATGCCCATCGCGGATTTCGGCGGACGGTGGGGTTGGGGCTATGACGGCGTCGACCTATTTGCTCCCACGCGGGTTTACGGCAGTCCGGACGATGTGCGCCGGTTCATCGACGATGCTCACCGCGCTGGAATCGGCGTCATCCTGGACGTGGTCTACAACCATCTCGGGCCGGACGGCAATTACCTCAAAGCCTTCGCGGACGACTATTTTACGGATGCGTTCACAACTGACTGGGGCGAGGCCATCAATTTCGCGTGCGAACCCGTGCGAGAGTTCTATCTTTCCAATGTCGCGTACTGGATCGAGGAATTCCATTTCGACGGGCTGCGCCTCGACGCCACGCAGGATATTCACGACTCCGGACCTGAGCATATTCTCGGTGCAATCGCAAAGAAGGCGAGGCAGGCAGCAGGGAGAAAAAGCGTGTATCTTGTTGGCGAAAACGAACCACAGGATACGCAGCTTGTGCGCGCTCCGGAGACAGGCGGGTTCGGCATGGATGCGCTCTGGAACGATGATTTTCACCACAGCGCGCTCGTCGCGATGACCGGGCGCAATGAAGCGTATTACACGGATTACCGGGGCGACCCGCAGGAGTTCGTCTCGAGCGCGAAATACGGATACCTCTACCAGGGCCAGCGTTACAAATGGCAGGAGAAGCGGCGCGGCACGCCGGCGCTCGATCTTCCCGCCGCCAATTTCGTTACATTCATACAGAACCATGACCAGGTGGCGAATTCCGCGCACGGGGACCGGCCGAATGTGCTCACGCATCCGGGCCGCTATCGCGCCATGAGCGCACTCCTCATGCTGGGTCCAGGAACGCCGATGCTTTTTCAGGGACAGGAATTCGGCGCGACCAACCCGTTCCTCTATTTCTGCGATCACGAATCAGGGTTGTGCGATCAGGTGGCGAAAGGACGCCGGGAGTTTCTTGCGCAGTTTCGCAGCCTGGCTCAACCGGAACTGCAGAGTAGGCTCGATCACCCCGGGAATCCGTCTACTTTCGAGCGCTCGAAGCTCGACTTTTCCGAACGGGAAAGGAACGCGGCCGTTTACGCTCTCTACAAGGATCTGATCCGATTGCGCCGCTCGATAGAGTACGAACGGGTCGACGGCGCAGTCCTTTCAGCCTCCGCTTTTGTCCTGCGCTATGTCGCGTCAGCCGGGAACGATGCGCTCCTGCTCGTGAATCTCGGTCGCGATCTGCATCTCAACCCCGCACCCGAACCGCTGCTGGCCCCGCCGTGGCGAAAATCCTGGGCCGCAACATTCTCGACCGAAGATCCGAGATATGGCGGTACCGGCACATTTCCGCCGGATTCCGAAGATAACTGGCGCATCGCCGGACATTCGGCAATCTTCCTGCAGGCGGTGAACGCGAAAAACGAATGAATCTTCCCATCCGAATCCTCACCCGCAGAGACGTTCGCATCAAGGACGGCGATCCACACCTGAACGAGGAATGGCTGGTCACCAATGGCCTGGGTGGTTACGCATCCGGGACTGTGGCGGGCGCCCTGACCCGGCGGTATCACGGCATCCTCATCGCTGCGCTGCCTAATCCCCTGGGGCGCACGATGATGCTGAATGCGCTTTCGGAGCGGATCCGCCTGCCTAATCGGCACGTGTATTTCACCGGGCCGAACGAACTGGTCGGCATCGATTCGGCTGAAACTTACGCGCCACGGGAGTTCCGTCTGGAAGGGGGGCTGCCCGTCTGGCGTTACGAACTGGACGGTTTCGTTCTCGAAAAGCGGTTGTCGATGGTGTACCGGCAGAACACGGTGCACGTAACCTATCAACTTGTTACCGGGAACGATACGGTGCGGCTGGCCATCCGCCCCGGCGTTCACTTCCGTTCGCACGACGCGCACGTGAGTACGCCTCTGGCAAACCGATACCTCGTCAGCTTCACGGACGATGGCTTCGAGGTCTGCGCCCCGGGGACAAATTGCCCCTCGCTGCGCATGTACTGCGTTCCGCACGAACCATTCACGGCAGACCGGAAGATTATCAGCCATATCCTGTTCCGCACGGAAGAGACCCGCGGCTACGAATCGCAGGGCGCGATGTGGAGCCCGGGCTACTTCCGGCTGGATATCCGGCCGGGAGAAAGATTCAGCTTCGTGGCCTCGACGGAGCCGTGGGAAATCATGAATTCCCTCGATCCGACGGATGCCTTGCAGGCCGACATCAGCCGCCGGAAGACACTGCTCAGCCAGGCCGACCCGCGCGCTCACGAAGGCCCGGCAGCGGAACTCACGCTCGCGGCGGATCAGTTCCTGATCGTTCCGACCGGACGCGCGGAAGACGCGGCGCGGGCTCATGCCGCGGGCGAAGAACTGCGCACGGTCATCGCCGGTTATCACTGGTTTACCGACTGGGGCCGCGACACGATGATCAGCCTCGAAGGCCTCACGCTGACGACCGGACGCGTCACCGAAGCCGGCTGGATTCTCCGCACGTTCGCGCAATACATCCGCGACGGCCTGATTCCGAACATGTTCCCCGAGGGCCAGCAGGAAGGTCTTTACCACACGGCCGATGCGACGCTCTGGTTTTTCCACGCGCTGGCACGCTATCTCGCGGCTTCGAACGACCGCATCACGCTGCAGTTGCTGCTGCCGAAGCTGATCGATATCGTCGACCACCACGTGCGGGGTACTCGCTTCGGAATCCACGTCGACCCGAAAGACGGATTGCTGTCGCAGGGCCAGGAAGGTTACCAACTCACTTGGATGGACGCGAAGGTAGGCGATTGGGTCGTCACGCCGCGGCGAGGAAAGGCGGTTGAGATCAATGCGCTCTGGTACAACGCGCTGCGCCTGCTGACCGGCTGGGTTTCCGAGGAAATGGGCGCCGGGCAGGCCAAGCGGTTCTGCGATCTCGCCGATCGTACTCGCGCGTCGTTTAACGAGCGGTTCTGGAACGAGAAGACGTGCTGCCTTTTCGATGTCGTGGACGGCGAGCAGGGGGATGATCCGGCATGCCGGCCGAATCAGGTCTTTGCGATTGCCCTGCCCCATCCTGTCCTCGATCGAAACCGCTGGGAAGCGGTTCTGGAGACAGCAAAGGAGAAGTTGCTGACGCCGGTCGGTCTGCGTTCGCTCTCGCCGGATCATCCGGACTACAAGCCTCGTTACGATGGCGACCTTCGCGCGCGCGATGCGGCGTATCATCAGGGCACGGTCTGGGCCTGGCTCATCGGACCGTTCATAGATGCCTGGCTCAAGGTGTACCCGGAGCGCCGGGAAGAAGCGAAAGGCTTTCTTTCCGGCTTCGTTCCTCATCTGAGCGAGGCATGCATCGGATCCATCAGCGAGGTGTTCGACGCCGAACCGCCGCACACGCCCCGGGCCTGCATCGCGCAGGCATGGAGCGTCGCGGAGGTATTGCGCTGCTGGGTGATGCTCCGCTGATCGCGCGGGCCGGGACGATACCATTCCCTGAAGAGCCCACCATGATTCCGCACGAGATGACAAGCACGACGTTTGAGATACCGGGGCACCGGATCGCCCGCAGCCTCGGGATCGTACGCGGAATCGTGGTGCGCTCGCGTTCCGTGTTCGGCAGCATCGGAGCGGGTTTGCAGACTCTCGTGGGCGGTGACATTACGATATTTACCAGCCTTTGCGAGAAGACTCGCGAGGACGCCTTCGCGCGCATGCTCGAGCATGCCGCCGAAACCGGCGCCGACGCGGTGGTGGGCGTCCGGTACGATGCAACCGAGATCATGCAGGGCGTGACGGAGGTTCTATGCTACGGAACCGCCGTCCGTCTGGAGCGCATGTAAATCGCCGGCCACGCGTGGCGGACCGATATGATTGTTCCTCAGAAATGTTCCGCGTTCGCTTTTTTCTGCCGTTCATTCTTGTCTCCTGCG
The DNA here is from genome assembly GCA_035547415.1 of Bryobacteraceae bacterium. Classification (GTDB taxonomy): domain Bacteria; phylum Acidobacteriota; class Terriglobia; order Bryobacterales; family Bryobacteraceae; genus BOG-234. Next base: position 4,222 of record DASZUZ010000783.1, read on the forward strand.
TCGCCGCTCAGAAACCCGATCCGGGCAGGGCTCAATTCGAAAGCCGGTGCGCTCTTTGCCATGGCGCGGACGCGGCGGGTGGAGAACTCGGCCCGAACATTATTAATCGCGTCAGGCGGTTTACCGACCCCGAACTGATCCATCTGATCCGCACCGGTCTGCCGACGCGCGGCATGCCGGCCTCCAGCGTGACGGACGAGCAGATGACGCCCCTGTTGAGCTTCCTGCACGGACTGCAGAACGCGAAGCGCGTACCGGTTCGCGGCAAGGTCACGACCACCGACGGGCGGACGCTCGAAGGCCAGATCCTCAATGAGAGCTTTCTCGACATGCAACTGCGCACGGATGACGGACAGGTGCATCTGCTGCGTACCGCCGGAGAACGGTATCGCGAAGTGACTTCGCAGACCGACTGGACCACTTACAACGGCGACGTTCGGGGCAACCGCTACACCGCGCTCGACCAGATTACGAAGAGCAATGTCGCGGGACTCAGCGCGAAATGGGTCTTCACACTGGAGAATGCGCCAAGGCTTGAAACGACTCCGGTCGTCGTGCAGGGAATCATGTACGTCACGAGCGGCAACGAATGCTATGCGCTCGACGCCGGCTCGGGGCGCGAGATCTGGCATTTCCAGCGCCCGCGCACCAAAGGACTGGTGGGCAATGCCGCTTCCGGCTTTAACCGGGGCGTGGCATGGGCGGGAAACCGGGTGTTCATGGTCACGGACAATGCGCATATCATCGCGCTGAATCGCATGACCGGCGAACTCGCGTGGGAAACCGAAATGGCGGACTGGCATCAGAACTACAACGCGACGTCCGCGCCTCTGGTGACCGGGCGCTATGTGATCTCGGGGACCGCGGGTGGCGAGCAGGGCGCGCGCGGATTTGTCGCCGCCTTCGATCAGGAAACAGGAAAGGAAGCGTGGCGCTTCTGGACGGTGCCCCGCCCCGGCGAGCCCGGCGCGGAAACCTGGAAAGGCGGCGACATCGACCATCCCGGCGCGGTGACGTGGTTCACCGGCTCTTACGACCCGGAACTCGACATGATTTACTGGCCGACCGGAAATCCGGGCCCCGACTACAACGATCAGAACCGCGGCGGCGACAACCTCTATAGCTGCTCCATTCTGGCGCTCGATGCGAAGACCGGGAAACTCAAATGGTATTACCAGACGAGCCCGCACAATAACTTCGACTGGGACGCGACGGAGCCCCTCGTCCTGATCGACGCGAATTGGGAAGGACAGCCGCGTAAACTGCTGGTACAGGCCAACCGGAACGGCTTCTTTTATGTGATCGACAGAATCACAGGCAAGCTGTTGCTCGCGAAGCCGTTCGTGGACAAGGTGACGTGGGCGAAGGAAGTCGGTCCGGATGGCCGGCCGATCGAACTGCCGCTCGAGAAAGCTGGCCGGGGGACGAAGGTCTGCCCGTCGCAGGACGGCGCGACGAACTGGTTTTCGACTTCGTGGAATCCCGGGGAGCAGCTCTTTTATGTGCAGACACTTGAAAAGTGCGGGATCTATACCACCGCGCCCGTGACGTGGGAAGCGGGCAGAAGCTATCTGGGCGGTTCTCAGCGGAATGTGCCGGGTGAGGTTCCCCGAAAGATTCTGCGCGCAATCGACATTCACACCGGAAAGGCAGTCTGGCAGTTCGCGCAGAAAGGGCCGGGGAATTCCTGGGGCGGCGTGATTTCCACGGCCAGCGGGCTGGTTTTCTTTACGGACGACAGCGGAATGTTCATGGCGGTGGATGGAAAGACCGGCCAGCCTTTGTGGGAGTTCCAGACAAACCAGTTAGTCAAGGCTTCGCCGATGACTTATCAGTTCGACGGCAAGCAGTATTTCGCGGTCGCGGCCGGAACGAATATCTTCGCGTTTGCGCTTCCGTAAAAGCAGGGTCCCGTCCCGGGGCCACGCTCAGGTACTCTCGTTCAGAACCGGCTCGACCGGGTGGTCCGAAGTCGGGATTGCGAGCGCCAGTTCGTTCGCAACCTCGTGGGCGTAAACCAGAAAATGGTGCCCCGCAAGCAGAATCATCGAACCCATCCAAAGCTTCGCCGGGTTGTTCAGATAATTGCGCAGAAGGCGCCAGAGGAACCGCCAGTAGGCCCTTCGATACGAGGACCGAACGCCCTGCGTCCACATGGATTGAACCAGCAGCCGAAGGTTGTAGGACATCGGAAGATCCGGCGGCTTCTGCATGGGGCGGGTCTTCCAGAGCTGGAGCGAACGGAACGCGCGCCGGAAGTAAGCATCGGGCGTATAGAGGTCGAACAGAAGGCCGCTCAACCCGTTCATCAGGGTGGGCAGCGGCATGGCAGTGCGGAAGTTCGGCGCGCTGAAGTTCGACGTGCCTTCGCTGTCTTCGAACAGACGGCCTTCCTTCTTCATCCGATCGTAGAGAGGAGTCGTGGGCGGCGCCTGCAGCATACCCGCCATTGCCCATGTGATGCCGGCCGCTTCGATGAATTCGCGCTGCCGGTCGAAGATCGTTTCGTCATCGGAATCGAATCCGACGATGAAGCCGCCGAGCACCCAAAGCCCGTTCTCCTGGATGGTGCGGATCTGCTCGAGATTGTCTTTGCGGAGGTTCTGAAACTTCTTCATCGATTTCAGAGCTTCGCCCGATGGCGACTCGATGCCGAGGAATACGTACATGAAGTTCGCCTCGACCATCGCTGCCATCAGTTCGGGACGATCTGCCAGATCGACCGATGCCTCCGTATAAAACGAGAACACGCGGCCGTTGCGATTTCCCCATTCCGCCAGTTCGCGGACGAGTTGCAGGGCATTCTTCGAGTTGCCAATGAAGTTGTCGTCCACGATGAAGACTTCATTGCGCCAGCCGAGCGCGCGCAGCGTATCCAGTTCGGCGATCAGTTGCGCGGGCGACTTTACTCGCGGCTTCCGTCCATAGATTGTGATGATGTCGCAGAACTCGCACTGGAACGGGCACCCGCGCGAGAACTGCACCGGCATCGATGTGTACATCTCGCGCCGCAGCAGATCGAAGCGCGGAATCGGGCTCCGGGACATGTCCGGCTTGTCGGCCACGTGATAAACAGCGCGCGCCGTCCCTTGTTCGAGATCGGCGGCGATGCCGGCGAAGACTTCCTCCGCCTCCCCCACCAGCACGTGATCCGCGAAGCGGCGGAGTTTGTCGGGCTCGCTCGATGCCCACGGTCCTCCAATGAAGGTCCGCTTCCCCAGTGAGCGCGCCCGAGCCAGAACCGCCTGGGCATCCACCCGCTGCGCATGCATGGCGCTGACCATCACGAGGTCGGCCCATCGATAGTCTTCATCGCCGATCTCGTCGAATGCATGATCGAGCAGGCGCAGCGACCACGACGAAGGGCACAGCGCGGCAACCGTGACCAATCCCAGCGGCGGGGTCATTGCCGCCTCCGGCAACATCTGCAATACGCCCTCGAATCCCCAGAACGACGGAGGGAACTTCGGCCAGATCAGCAGGACATTGAGATTCGAGCCAAGCGGCGGAAACAGATCCGGTGTTCGCTCATCCGCCAGCAGCGGGAACAGAGGCATTACGCTATTCTCTACCCTGCACACGGCTACAGGGTATCTTTCCGAGCCGCCGCCAGAATAATCGGCAGATGTGCGTTCGGAGTTGACCGGGTGGCCAAAGCAGCGACTGAGCTGACCCCAATCACGCTTCGGCGCCGGAATAGTGGCGACTTATAGATTGCGACCGATTCAACCCAGTGCTACTGACTGAAGGCTTCGGCGTGCGCCTGATAATGCGCTTCCATGGTGGCGTTGGCCTGAAGGATCGATTCCACCGCGTCCGTGACAGCGTTCCATTTATTTCCGGGAATCGCAATATACAGTTCTTCGTCCGGAAGACCCGTGAACGTACGATTGCCTTTGCATCCGAACGACAGCGCGGCAGCGCCCGATTTCACCGACAGAGGCAACACCGCGCAGCCAGGCCGGCCGAGAGCGTGCGTGAGCGCATCGCCCGCGCCGGCGCGCAGCGCGGCTTCGTAGATAAGCATCGCCGAAGCGGGTTTCGCGGCGATCAGCACCACGTCAGGCTGGAACGTGGCTTTTTCCACAGGCGCATAGGCAGTGAAGCGGGGCGTCTTCTGAAGCACAGGGATCGACGGGACCTCGGCCATCTGAATGTAGCCATTCCCGACCATGAAGCCGATGGTGTCCTGCAACACCGCGCCCTGGCCCGGCGGGATTTCAATCCCGTGCGTATACGATCCGACAGCGCAGTTGTAATGGTCTGAAGGTACGGTGTAGAAACTGCGGCCGTTCATCGCCTCGCGCCAGAAGGAACAGCCGGCGGGCCTGGGGCCGCCGGCCCATGCATCGACGCCGGCGGGCGCATCATCGAGAAAGCCGATCGCGATCGGCGGTTTCGCAAGTCCGAGATTCATCGCTTAAACCCCACAATATCCTTGTATTCTTCGAGCGTGTTGTAAACGATCGGGCAATACGTGGCGCGGTCAATCATCTGCCACATCCGGCTTTCGATGGAACCGGCGCCTCGCACCAGATGCGGGAAGTTGCGGCAGGTATCGGGCCGCCCATCGTAGATGGAACAATCGTTGCCATCGAGAAAGATACACCCTGCCTCGGTACGGCGAAGAATCACTTCATCGTCCTCCTGCACGGACATGGTGGTGTACTGCTCGATGAACTGCTTCGGCGTGAGACGGAGATAGCGAGCCAGTCGTTCGACGTCGCGCTCGGTGAGGTCCGTCTCGGCCACTTTGCAGCAGTTGGCGCAGGCGCGGCAGTCGATCTGCTCCTCAATCTCCTCGGCGACACGGCGAAAGCGGCGCTCCGGAAAGTCGTGCGTCTTCATGTGACGGCGGAAGCGCTCGTTCTCCGGTACTTTCTTTTCGCCGAGCCGGCGAATCTGAATAAGATCAGTTACCACTACAATGAGCGTATCAATGCGTCCTTCCACTCCGTCGTCCTCTGGCACGATCTCGCCGACGCCACCCAACGTGGCGGATCCTTCCATCGCCGCGTGGGACCGCTCATTCTTCGGACATCCGCGGGGACTGTCAGCGCTGTTCTTCACGGAAATGTGGGAGCGGTTCAGCTACTACGGGATGCGCGCCCTGCTCATCCTGTTCATGACGGCGACGACGACGCACGGCGGACTGGGTTTTCCCACCTCCAAAGCAGGCGCGATCTACGGGTTGTATACGTCGCTCGTGTTTCTGTGCAGCCTGCCGGGCGGATGGATCGCGGACCGGATTCTCGGACAGAGGAAGGCAACGCTCTGGGGCGGGGTTTTCATCGCGCTGGGCGAGTACGGCCTGGCGATTCCCCGCATGGAGGCGTTCTACGGCGGTCTGGCCCTGATCGTCCTCGGCACGGGTCTGCTGAAACCCAATATCAGCACGATGGTGGGCCAGTTGTATTCCGAAAAAGATCCCCGGCGCGATGCGGGATTTTCGATCTTCTACATGGGAATCAACATCGGCGCGTTGCTCGCGCCTCTGGTGTGCGGGTATCTGGGCGAGAACATCGACTGGCACTACGGATTCCTGGCTGCCGGCGTGGGAATGACGTTCGGAGTGATTCAGTACGTCGTAAGCGGGAAATATCTGGGGAAAACGGGGCTGGAAGCATCGCGCACTCCGGAAGACCTGCGGCTCTTCCGGCGCTCGCTGGCCATCGGAGGAGTTCTGGTGGCTGCTGTCGCCGTGCTCATACTGACCGGCGCCGTTTCAATATCCGCCAACTCGCTTTCCGATATTTTCGGCGTCCTGCTGGCGGGTATTGTCATCGCGTTCTTCCTCTGGCTGCTCAATGCAAAGGGCTACTCGGCGCTGGAACGGCGGCGCTTCTGGGCGATTCTGGTCCTGTTTATCGCGTCGGCGCTGTTCTGGTCCGCGTTCGAGCAGGCTGGATCGACGCTCAATCTCTTCGCGGAACGGAATACGAATCTGCACCAGTGGGATTTTCCGCTTTGGGGGCTGTTCCGAGCCAGTTATTACCAGTCGTTCAATTCGGTTTTCCTGGTTGCGCTCGCGCCGGTATTCGCGTGGCTCTGGATCCGGCTGGGGTCCCGGGAGCCATCGAGTACAGCGAAATTTTCCTGGGGGCTGGTGTTCGTGGCTCTGGGATTCGCCATTCTCATCCCGGTGGCCGGTTCCACGCATGCGAGCCCCTGGTGGCTGACGCTGACATACCTCTGCCACACGATCGGCGAACTTTGCCTGAGCCCCGTGGGACTGAGCGCGATGACCAAACTGGCGCCCTCGCGGATAGCCGGGCTCATGATGGGGGTGTGGTTCCTGTCGATTTCGGTGGGAGACTATATCGGCGGACGGCTGGCGTCGGTTTATGAGTCGTTTCCGTTGCCGTTGCTGTTCGGCATCGTGGCAGGATTCTGTAGCGCGGTCGCGGTGCTGCTCTTGTTCCTGATTCGTCCCATGAAGCGCCTCATGGGAGGGGTCAATTGAGTATCGCGGAGAAGTACAGGGGCGAGTTTCCGGTCCGGGAGAAACTCACGTACCTCAACCATGCGGCGGTCGCTCCCCTGAGCCGTCGCGCGGCGTCCGCCATGCAGCATCTGGCGCAGGACGCGCTGGAGTTCGGCAGTTTCCATTACGGCGAGTGGATGGCCACGTACGACGGACTGCGCGATTCGGCCGCGCGGCTGATCCACGCCACGCCGAAGGAAATTGCGATCGTCAAGAACACCTCCGAGGGGATTGCTACGGTTGCGTCCGGCATCCGCTGGCGGCGCGGCGACGTCATCGTCGCGTTCCGGGAAGAGTTTCCGGCCAACTACTTTCCGTGGAAGCGTCTGGAGTCTGCCGGTGTGGAAGTCCGGTGGCTTTCGATCTTCGACGAACTCGACCGGATCGACGAAGCGGCCATCGGCGCCCGCCTTCTGGCTGTCAGCTTCGTGCAATATCTGAGCGGGTATCGCGTCGATCTCGGGAAAATCGGGGAGATCTGCGCCCGGCGCGGCTGTCTGTTCCTCGTGGATGCGATTCAGGGAATGGGCGCGTTTCCGATCGACGTGAAGGCCGCGAAGATCGACGCCATGGCCGCGGACGGCCATAAATGGATGCTGGGACCGGAGGGCTGCGGGATCCTGTACGTCCGTGAGGAGCGGCAGGACGAGATTGAACCCGTCCAGATCGGCTGGACGAATTTCGCGCATTACGGGGACTACGCATCGCGCGACATGACTCTGCGCGCGGATGCCGGGCGATACGAGTCCGGGACGCTCAATACCATTGGATGCTTCGGGTTACGGGCAGCGATCGATCTTCTGCTTGAGGCTGGGGTCGACAACATCTCCCCTTTGGTCCAGGGTCTTGGTGACCGGCTCTGGAAAGGCGCGGAGGCGCTCGGATTCG
>DASZUZ010000784.1:0-3843 GCA_035547415.1 Bryobacteraceae bacterium
AGTGAAACCTGGGCGCGGGCGCCGGGCGCGAACTCGACCGTGAAGCGTTCGCGGTCGGCGGCAATCAGAGCCGGCTCCACAACGCAGCCTTCGAAGAGGGCGAGTGTATTGTCGGGGACCGATAGAGACAGTTTCGTTGACGCGGGTCGAAGTATTACAGGAGTGGTTCCGAGGAAGAACAGCGAAGCCGCAATAACGCTATGGCGAAGCCAGGGAGAAGAAGAGGGAAGGCAGCAGATGATCAGCGAGCAAACCGCGCATCCGAGAAAGGCGGCAGTTGCCTCGGCCAGGCCGATTCCGATAAAGCTGGCTGCAACTACGCCGCCGGCGACGGCGAAGAAGGCGACAACGAGCGGTTCGCGGGCACGCAAGAGACATAGTTGCGGTCCGCGGGAAATTTCTCAGCGGGCGAACCTTTGATATGTTCCAGCCACGCCAACACCACGAATGTCTTATGAGCCCGGTCATCGGCGCTGTGGGATCGATCGGAAACCGAAGGATCGAAGAAGTCAGCGAGTAACCGGTAGAGGTTAAAAGCCTGCGCGTCCTGCGCTTCCAGCACGCAACATCCCTGGAATTCGGCGAGGCATTCAAGCTCGTCGCGCGATAAACCACGGAGAAAGTCTAAAACAGAATATCGATTTGCGGGAATTGCTGTGCGAAGAAGCGCGCCAATGAGGGAAGAGCGAGAGGCTGCAACGGCCAAAGTTAGCTCCAACAGTGCGTACAAGTACGCCCTTGAAACCATTATCCAGGACGCACTGCCGGAAAGCAAGAGAATCGAGCGGCAGCGGCGGCGTTCCGCGCTGCCGGTCCCATTCTTCCCATCGTTCGGTTGTCAGATCCGGCCCATCAGGAGCAGAATAACGAGCACGAGCAGAACCAGCCCCAGCCCTCCGCTTGGGTAATAACCCCATCCTCGGCTGTAACCCCAAGTCGGAAGGGAACCGAGAAGCGCAAGAATCAGAATGATGATCAGAAGCGTTCCAAGCATTACTGCAACTCCTTTCGCTACTCTGAATTGCAATCAGAGTGCCTGGAAGTTATTTCGCTCCGGATGGAATGATCTGTTTCTTACGGAAATCAGAGTGATTCTCATGAAATGTATATGAGAGGACGAAAAGCTCGAGGTCGGCGGCCCGGCGAGCCGCGGAATGGCATTTCATGACACGTGTCCGGGCGGCGATACCGATGCCTTGCAGCACGCTGGACGGCAGACTGAGGCATCGCCTGACATCTTCCGCGCGGCGGGCAATCAGGATCTCCCGGTCCGGAAGGAAAAAATCTTCAATACCGGGCCAGTAATCGCTGATGATTGGCGTACCGCAGGCCGCCGCCTCAAAGAGGCGCACGCTGGGGGAGTAACCGGCGCGGATCATGTCGGCGCGAGTGATATTCAGCGTGGCGCGCTGGGAGTTATAGAAACGCCGGTGAAGATCGGGCGAAAGATGCTCGAAACGCTGAACGTTGCGAGGCCATTCGATCTCGGCGGGATAGAGCGGTCCCGCAACGGCGAACCTTTCTTCCGGGCGGCTTTCCGCGACCCGGCAAAGGAATTCGTCGAGCGAGGGCTGGCGGTCCGGACTGTAAGTGCCCAGATATCCGAGGGCCCATTCTTCCGGGATCGATTCGGGGAAATACAAGTCGGGATCGAACGAACAGTAAAGCGCGTGGGCGCGACGAGCGCCCCAGAAGTGCTCCAGCCTTCGAAGCATGGGGCCGCCGGTAAATGAGAGGTACAGGTCGTAACGAGGAATCTGGGCCGGATGGAGATATTCATAATCTCCACGCTCCAGTTTGCCGATCGTTACCGGCGTATCGATGTCATAGAACGCAGTAAGTCCTCCGGCTGTGCCAAGAACCCAGTCGCCCACCGCCACGCCATCGGGTACATACGAGCCGACAATCGTCAGATCGGATTTCGAAACGATCTCTTCGTAACGCGAGAAAAGATCGCCGAGCGTGGAATAGAGTTCGGTCCCGCAATAGGGTGGATTCGCGAGATCGCGGTTTTGTGCGTACCAGGGAACATCGCGTTCGAGAAAAGTAACTTCGTGGCCACGCGCGGCCAGTTCGCGCACGAGCCCTCGCCACGTCGTGGCGTGACCGTTGCCCCAGGAGGAGGTAATGGAAAGGCCGAGGATCGCAATCTTCATCGGGCGGCTCCCGCGGTCCGCGCCTGAGACAAGACGTCCTCCAGGAGAGCCGCGCGGTGCGCGTACGTGTGACTGGCGAGGATGCGTTTCTTCGCCGCATGCCCGATTGTCCGGGCGCGTTCGGCGGATAGTTCCGTGAGCAGACGGGCGACATCAGCGCCGTTCTCCGCCACGAGGATCTCCTCGCCAGGCTGCAGGAACAGTTCGATTCCGGTCCACGCATCCGTAATGATGCACGCCCCAGCGCCGGCGGCTTCGAACACCCGCGTCGCCGGCGAGAAGCCGTAGCGCGCCATGCTGTCCCGGGCGATGTTCAGAACGGACTTCGCGGAGCAGTTGAAGGCGTTGTGATCGGCGGTGTAAACATGGCCGGCCCAGCGGACGTTCGCGGGCAGCGGCTTATCCTGCCAGCCATTACCGCCAAGAAGAAAGCTGGCATTGCAGAGGGTCGCGGGACGAAGGAAGAATTCCTCGACGCGAGCCTCGCGGTCCGGCAGACGGTTGCCCAGAAAGCCGAGATCGCAGTGGAAGCGGGGATCGGGGGCCACCGGGTGATGGGTTTCCGGATCGAGGGCGTTATAAATCGGAACGCACTCGCGGGCGCCCAGTTCGCGATAGGCGTTGACCACCGGATCGCCGCCGCCGTAGGTAAAGATGAAATCGTAGAGCGGAATCAGTTCGAGGAACGGGTCGCGCGGATTCGAGTGAACACGATCGAGGGTTGCCGGGGCATCCACATCGAGGAATGCGACGCGCGCGGATGGTTTGCGGATCCGCAATACTCCAGCCTCCAGATATTCGTCCCACACGCCGACGCCACTGCACTTGACGATCAGGTCCGCGTTGCGGGCGCATCGCAGTGCGGCATCCACGTCCGATTCGGTCTGCGCCTGAAAGATGACGGATTTCGCCCAATCGGGATCGTCGATGTCGCGATGGTCGCGCCGATCGTAAGCGTCGGGCTCATAGAAAGTGATCGCGTGTCCGCGGTTCGCCAGCGCGCGTATCAGTCCGCGATAGTAAGTCGCGGCGCCGTTCCACCATGCCGATATCAGACTCGAACCGAAGAAGGCGATCTCGAGGGGCGGCGCGCTCACATCAGCTCCTGGAGGATGTTCATCAGTTCGTCGACCCGATGCGCGCAGCTATGTCGGGTATGGATCGAGTCAATGCCGGCGGACGCGAGTTGGGCGCGTCTTTCGGGGTTATCGAGAAGCATGCGCATCTGACTCTTCATCTCCGCGGCATCGGTCGCGACGAGATATTCGCAGCCGGCGGCAAACAAATGTTCCGTATCCTTCCAGGGCGCGCTGATCAGCGGAATGCCGCACGCGAGAGCTTCGAACATTCGGATGGTGGGAATGCCGGGAAGCGCTTTGGCATAAGGACGCCGGGGAATATGCACGGTGAGGCGGAAGCGCGCGAATACGTGGGGCGCTTCATAGTTCGGCAGCCATCCGCGATATTCGATGCCCGCATCCGCCAGCATTCGCAGTGCTTCGTCGGGATAGCGAACACCGTAAACGCGGCCCTGCAGGCCCAGTTCGCGAATCGGGTCGATGAGAAACTCCTTCAATTCGGCGGTCCGCTCTCCGTCACCCCAATTGCCGATCCAGACGACGTCCCCTTCATTGGGCTCGCCGGCGACGGGATGAAAGACGCGCGTATCGGCGGCTTCGTGCCAGGT
>DASZUZ010000785.1:0-3283 GCA_035547415.1 Bryobacteraceae bacterium
CCATGCTGGAGAGCGCCGGCCACAATGTTCTGACCGCAGTCAATGGACAGGAAGCCGTTGACGTCTTCCGTGATCATGCCGAACAGATCGATCTTGTCCTTCTGGATATGACGATGCCGGTGCTCGGAGGCGAAGGGGCGCTTCGGCAACTGCGTTCGATCCGACCGGATATCCGCGTGATTGCCTCGAGCGGATACACGGAAGAAGAGGCGCGGCATCGATTCGGCCAGGGGTTGGCGGGATTCCTGCAGAAGCCTTACTCGATCGAGCAATTGCTGAATGCGGTTGCTTCGGCGACGGCTCAATAACAATTCAGCAGGCGCGAGCACGAGACGGCGTAGGCGTTCAGGTGATACATTGTTCGCTTCCACGTCTGCCGTTCCCGGCATGTATTTCGATTGGCCGGACGGCACATTCTGATCGTGAAAGGATTCAGAGGATGACACGCCGCACCGCGATTGCGCTCTTCGCCACAACCCTGGTCCGCGCGGCGGACCGACTGCCCCGGAACAAGAATGTCAAATGGGCCCTCGGCTCCAACCTGTGGAATTACTTTCCGAGGGTTCCATTCACCGACATTCTGGACGTCATGAAGGATACCGGGTTCATCGGCATTCGCGTCACGCAATTTCCGAAGATCCTGCAGACCTACAACATCACCGCGGAGCAGATGAAGAAGGAAGCGGATAAGCGTGGGTTGAACGTGATCACGATTTCTTTCAACGGGCCGGCGCACGATGCTTCGCAGCGGGAGGCGTTTTATGCGAACGCGCGCACCGCGATGAACTTTCTGAAGACTTTCGATGCGAAGTTGCTGGTCGTCTTTTCGCCGAACCGGTCGAATCTGAGCGAGGCAAACTTCAAGACGATGTGCGAGAGCTACAACCATCTCGGCGAGATTGCGGGAGAGATGGGTTTTCGGGCGGGGCTGCACAATCATCTCGGCCAGATGGTGCAGAACCAGGATGAGGTGGACCGTTGCATGGCGATGACGGATCCGAAGTTGTTCTGGTTCTCGCCGGATGTGGCGCATCTGTATCTGGCGGATTGCGACCCGGCGACGAATCTTCAGAAGTACAGGAGCCGGCTCATGATGATGGACTACAAGGACGCGAAGAAGGGGATCGCGAAGTTTCAGGACAGCATCTTCGATCTGGGGGACGGGGATATCGATTTCCCCGCTTGTCATCGTGTTCTGAAGTCGATGAGCTATAAGGGCTGGATCTGCGCGGATCTCGATACGGCCCGCAAGGGGCCGCGGGTGAGTTATGAGCGGTGCGGGGCTTATATCGTGAACAAGCTGGAGCCGATCTACTATTAGCCTTTAGCGACCCGGTTCGCCAAAGGTGTTTTGCGGCGGGGCCGAAGCCCCGCCTTTCGTTTTACTGGCCGTCGTTCGTCTGCAACTCCCATTTTTCGCCGAAAAAGCCGGCGAGCGCGATCTTTCCGGGCCAGCGCGCGTCCGGCGGCGTCGTCAGGTCGACGACTGCATAATCGGGCAGGTAGGCGATCTGCAGCGAGTTGTTCGGCTGCGCGTATTCGCGGAAGGTGATGCCGCTGTTGATGACCACGTATTTCTTCGGGTTCAGCGGATTCGGGTAGATCATGACGGGCGCGTTGGACGCCGCGGGGAAACGGCGCGTTCCGACGACCACGGCATCGGAGGTCCAGCGAATCGGTAACTGCGGCGCGATGCGGGCGAGCACCTTGTTGCTTTGCGGGTCTCCCCACAGGATGAGGTTATTCGCCGCGATGTCCGCGTCGGTGACGGCGGAGTCGTCTTTGACCGGGGCATCGCCGCGCATCTGCGTGCGCCAGAGCTTCATGGCGTGGTCCTGCTCGGATTGAGCCCATTTGCCGACCATCTCATTCATCGGCGTGCCGGTGGGTCGGACCATCAGGAAGCTGTCCATGAAGGCGTCGTCGATCGGCCCCTGGAGGTCATGCCGCTTGCGGAGCGTTTTCGTGTCCTCGTCGGAGGCGACAGCCCACTTCGTCCCGTTCTTCCGGAAATGCGCTGTCCATGAGCCATCGGTCAGGGGAGCGGCGACCGTCAGGCTCTGGCCGTCCAGAATGACCGTGGTCTTCACCGCGGGATTGATCATCTCCGCGCCCGGATCCATTTCGAAGCTCAGAGCCGAGACGTTGGAAGTCGTCGCTTTCACGGTGTGATCGCCTTCGATGACTGCGTTCACGCGCGCGCGGTCCCAGTGCTTTCCGAGGCCATCGACGACGACCCAGCGCATGCGATTGAACTTCAATGTCCAGGTGGTGAAGCGCACTTCGCGGGGGTATTGAACGCGGCCCTTCTGCGCCAGCGCGTCCATCATTTTGTTCAGTTGCACGATGGCGGCGGGCGTATAGGCGTGTCCGATGTTCTGGCCAATGACGCGCGACAGCGTCAGCCCTTCCTTCTCCATGTTGGCAGCCATGACATCGGCGGCCTGCTTCTGGCCGTCTTTGTCGCCGTTGTACGCCACCACCGGAACATTGAAGAAGTCGGCGGCATAATCGGTGGCGTTGGTGAGGTGCATGAGCTTTTCCTCGTACCAGGTGAGCTTCACGCCCCGGCGGGTATAGCCAACGAAGTCACTCGTTTCGGCGAAGCCGGCGCCCGGCGCTACCGCCGCGAAGTCCGAACCATAGTGAGCGCCGATATGCCACGCGGAGGCGCCGCCCATGCTGAAGCCGCGGACGAGAATCCGGTTTTCGTCCACGTTGAAGTGCTTTTTCACGTCGTCGAGCGCTTCGAAGAAGTCGACTTCACCCGCGAACGTGCTCGCGTTGCAGTAGCGGCCGTAGAGATGGAGAACGATCGTGTCGCGAGGCGTGAACTGGCCCGGATTATGGATCCGGTCCCAGAGGAAATTGACCTCGCTCAGCGTCTCGCTGCGGCCATGAAACCACGCGTCGACACGCCACTTGTGAGGCCGGTCCGCCGCGTAAGAGGGGGGAACAACTAATCCATAGGGCTGGACGCTGCCGTCGATCTTCGAAACATAGCCACGAACCACAAGGCCGGTGGCGTGTGTCCAGGGAGCGTCGCCCCGTTCCAGTTCGCCGGCGCGTTCATTGCCGATGCGGAGCAGTTCCTTCGCGCGGAAGATGTCCTCAGGCGTGAAGAACTCGTTTCCTTCGAACGCGTAACGAACCGCTTTGTGGAAGATTTCGACGTCGGCGATATGCGGATTGGTCTTCAGCGCTTCGATCCGGGCGTCGAGCCGGGCCAGACCCGTTTTTAACTGCCGCTGATCGGCGTCAGGGACGGTGACGCCCGGCGGCG
>DASZUZ010000786.1:0-8156 GCA_035547415.1 Bryobacteraceae bacterium
CGATCACTCTGCAGAACCTGATCGCGCTGTACCCGCGGGTGTGCGGAATGACCGGCACCGCCGCGACGCAGGCGGATGAACTGCGACGGATTTACGCGCTCGACGTCGCCGTGATCCCGACGACCCGGCCGGTGATCCGCATCGATCAACCCGATCTGGTGTTCCGGACGCGACGAGAGAAAGAGCAGATGCTGCTCGAAGAGATCCGGAGCGTCCACGGAACGGGACGCCCGGTCCTGATTGGTACGGCAAGCGTCATGGAATCGGAGCGATTGAGCGGGTTGCTGTCCGATATCCCTCACCAGGTGCTGAATGCGCGGCAGGAAGAGAAAGAAGCCACGATGATCGCGCAGGCGGGCCTGCGCGGCGCGGTCACGATCTCGACCAACATGGCCGGGCGAGGCACTGACATATGCCTCGGCGACGGCGTGGCGGAACTCGGCGGGCTCCACGTGATCGGCACGAACCGGCATGAGAGCAGAAGGATCGACTTCCAGCTGCGCGGTCGCGCCGGACGGCAGGGAGACCCGGGCAGTTCACGATTCATCGTTTCGCTCGAAGACGATCTCGTCGAGCGGTTCGGAACGGACGCGAAACGCCTGGGGCATACGCCGGAATCCGTGCAGCGCGCGGTTGAAGGGACGAACCTCGATGTGAGGCTGTTCCTGCAGAAATATGAGGCGCCGATCGAAGGGCAACGGCAGATGATTCAGAAGCGCCGCGAGGAAATCCTCGCGGGCGAGGAGTCTGAATACGAACGCATGGTCGCGCTGCGCACGATCGACGATCTGTGGGCCGATTACCTCGCCGCCGTATCAGAGTTGCGATCGGGAATCCAGTGGGTATCGTGGGGCGGACGCGATCCGCTCCATGAATACCTGACGCAGGTCGACGGGATGTTTCGGGACATGATCGACAGTCTGGAAGAAGAAACAGCTCTAAGAATGGAGCAGAAGATCGACCCCGCCCAACGCGGAGCGACATGGACTTACCTCACGACGGATAACCCGTTCGGAAGCTGGACGGAACGAATTGTGAAGGGAATTATCAGGAAGGCTTGCCACTGAACCAGGACACAAAAAAAGCAGGCGCTCCCTGAGGGAGAGAGCGCCTGCCCCACACAATTACCGCGTACGCTGACTCTTTGCGTTGGCGGCGCGTGGATACTCCACTTCCGTTGAGGCCGCCGCGGCGGCCGGCTGAGTACAGAATGTCGTGTCAACCATCTGGATCATCGCGTAAGCGGGCATCTCTTCCGCCTGTTTGACGAACGCCAGACAGCCGAGTTCGGTATCGTAGTCGACCTGCACCAGATCGCCCCCCCGGATCTGATCCGAAGCGATCAGATTCGAGAGAGGATGCACCAGAGCCCGATCGATGGCCCGCTTCAGATGCCGCGCGCCGTATTTCATGTCGGTTCCTTCGCGCAGCAGATAATCCTTGGCGTCCGCCGTCAGATTAAAGACAAACGGAGTCGTATTCGCCGAGTTGAAAATCCGCTGTTGCAGGAGATTCAGCTCAATATTCAGAATTCGATGCAGCTCTTCGCTGCCGAGCGGCCGGAACACGACCACTTTATCGATTCTGTTCATGAATTCCGGCGTGAATTTGCGTCTTGCCGCTTCGACGCCGGCGCGGGAAATCTTGTCGTTCAGGCTCTCGTCGACGACGCCCGCGGCCCGACTGCGTTCGATCTCACTCGTCGCAAATCCGAGGTTCGGGCGAAGGATCGAGCCCATTTCCGCAGCGCCAAGATTGCTGGTCATGAAGATCATGGCTCGCGAGAAATCCACGCGGCGATTGTCACCAAGCGTGAGCGTCGCCTTATCAAGGATGCCTAACAGAAGGTTCCAGAGGGCATCGCTCGCCTTTTCGATTTCGTCGAACAGCACGAAGCTGATCTTCACCTTGTCGGTGTGGTACTGGTTCAGCACCTCCTGACTTAAAAGAGGGTGCGTTTCCCGGTGCCCAAGGTATCCGGGAGGCGAGCCAATCAGTTTGGCGATTTCATGGCTGTGCTGAAACTCCGCGCAGTCGATCTTGATGACGGCTCGCATATCGCCCACCAGCGATTCGGCGGTCGCCTCGACCATGCGGGTTTTGCCCGTGCCAGTCGGTCCGAGAAACAGGAAGTTCCCTATCGGACGCCCCGGACTTGTCATACCTGCCAGGAACATCTGATAGATGTTGACGATCTGATCAACCGCTTCTTCCTGACCTACTATTCTTTTTCGCAGATCGCTGTTGAGCTTCTCTGCATCGTGACCCGTTTGCGACGGGTCGAGTTTTTTGTTTAATCGGACCATATTCGTTCTCCCCCACCCAGTGTTCGCCGCGAACATCGTTCTCACGTTCTGTTGAGGAGCACGCGCCTTGCCATTCTCGCCGGGCCGCTTCATTCAGGCCTTTGCAGGTGGCCGTGAAGGGCGAATTTCCACACGGCTCACCGTTGTTCGCTTCGGCATCCGAAGCAACGTCACAACAACCTCCGCAATATCCTCAGGCGCGATCTTCCAATCGGCTCCGGAACTCGACGGGCCGCCAAATTCCGTGGCCACGCTCCCAGGCATGATGTACGAAACCCTCAGCCCCTCCGCGCGATGATCGAGCATCAGGGCTTCGGAAAATCCATTCAGTCCGAACTTCGAGGCGTTATATCCCGCGCCGCCCGCGAAAGGATTCTTCCCCGCGAGCGAACTGATGTTAATGATGTCGCCGCCTCCGCGCTTCCGGAATATCGGCAGAACTTCCCGAGAACAATAGAAGGCGCCGGAGAGATTCACGCCGATCATGCGGTCCCACTCTTCTGGACTGAGATCCGCCACCGGCCGGAACGTTCCCACGCCTGCATTGTTAACAAGCACATCAAAGCCTTCGAATCTATGTTCCACGGCCTGAAGGAAATGTTGCACCTGATCGAATTTCGAAACGTCGGCTACCATCCCGAAGATCTCGCCTGAATGTGATAGCTCTTTCAAGGCGGTATCGACGCTCTTCTGTGAGGTTCCGCATACCGCGACCCGCGCGCCCTCTTTCAGCAAGCGCTCCGCGATGGCTCGCCCGATGCCTCTTGTACCGCCCGTTACGACCACTGTTTTGTTCATCGAAATCCTCGTAAACCTCGACAGTTGTGAGACATTGCCGTACCATGGAGAGGAGAATGCACGACGTCGGCGCGCTCACCTGGCGAGAGGTTGTGGATAGACACCACTCCTCTTTGGTCGATGAATTGACGAATCGCCTGGATTCGGAAATACAGGACGCCGTCTCGCGCTCGGTTGCGAAAGAGCGCACTCAGGCCGCCGAGCAGGTCAGCAGAGCGATTGAAGATACGCGGCGCGTTGTCGTCGAAACACTGAATCAACTTCTGCGGAGATTGCGTGACAGCGCGGCGGAGATGGCTGTCCTGCAGATTCTCGCGGAAGGCACCGCGGCGTTTGCCCGGCGGGTGGTGGTTCTCTCGGTCGATAACAACCAGGTTCGGTCGATCGCTTCGCGCGGCATCGATGAAGAACCTTTCATTTTCGATTTCAATGGGGCCGCGGCGATCACTTCAGCCGTCGAAACGCAGGACCCGGTAATCGCGCTCGCCTCGGCCGCAGAGTTATCGCCTTCACTCGCCGCCGCCCTTGCGCGCGAGGATGATTCGGTCAAAGCGTACCTGTTTCCGATCGTGGCGCGTCAGGAGACAGCAGCAATCGTTGTCGCGGCCGGCCTGGTTGTACCGGCGGCGCTCGAGTTGTTGTGTGGAGCAGCCGGCATGAGGATCGAAGCGCTGCGGCCTGTTCCCGTTGCGGCGGCGAAAAATCCGGAACTCGTGCAGATCGCGGCTCCCGCCGCGACACCCGCGCGGCGAGCATGGGAGACGCTGACGCCGGAGGAACAAAAGCTCCATCTGCAGGCGCAGAGAGTGGCTCGGGTGAGGGTTGCCGAGTTGAGACTTTACCAGGCGGACGAGCTGCGTAAAGGCGTGTTCGAAGGCAACATCTATGGCGCGCTCCGCGGCGAGATCGACAAAGCGCGTACCGAGTTTCTGCAAACATTTCTCTCGCAGTCGCCAACCATGGTGGATTACCTCCACCTTGAAATTCTTCGGAGTCTGGCACATGAAGACGATCGCCTTTTGGGGCAGGAATATCCGGGCCCGATGGTTTAGCCCGCTGCTCGCGCTGAGCGCTCTGCCGGCGGTCGCGCCGGCGGCGGACCCGGGCGTGATCCGGCTCGGGCAGGCGATCAACGCCTACAATGTGCGCGATTACTCCTCGGTGGTCGAGCATCTGCGCGGCGTGCAGATCCCGCGTCTTTCTGACTACGTGGCGTATCATCTTGCCTCCTCTGAACTGCAAACCGGCGACATCGACGGCGCGGTGCGGGACCTTGCGGTTTACCGGGCGAAGCCCATTGCTTCGTCGCCGCTGGCCGGAAAAATCAGCCTGCTGAACGCGCGGGCGCTGCTCGATCAGCATCAACCGGCATCCACAAGCCGGGCGCTGAACATCCTTCAGAGTGACTACAAGCTGCTGCCCCAACCGGACGGCGATTTCGCGCTCGGACTCGCGTACGAGGCGCAGGGCGAGAAACTGCAGGCCGCGCTTTCATACAGCAAGGTCTATTACGCGTATCCAAATACCGATCTCGCGGCGCAATCCTGGACCGCGATGGACCGGCTGCGCACGGTGCTCGGTAAAGATTTCCCTTCCGCCCCGCCGCGGCAGCAACTGGACCGCTGCCAGAGATGGCTGGACGCGCGGGAATTTTACAAGGCGCGCGTCGAATACACGGCGCTCGCGGGTTCCCTGCCCGAACCCGACCGCGATGAGGCCCGCGTAGGCGTGGGCGCGGCGGAGTTCCTGGGCGGCGACGCGAACAGCGCGTTCCGGTATCTCAAAGACCTCAAAGTTGCCAAATCGGATGCGGACGCGCGGCGGCTCTACTACCTCACGGAGGCGGCCCGCAAGACCGGCGACGACACCGAAATGATGAACGCCGTGAAGCAACTCGGCGAGCATTATCCGGACTCCGCGTGGCGGCTGAAGGCGCTTGTGAGCGCCGGAAACCGCTACGTCGTGACGAACGATCGCGACAAGTACGACCCGTTGTTTAAAGCGGCCTCGGACGCCTTCCCCGCCGACAGTTCGACGGCCTACTGCCACTGGAAGGTGGCATGGGACGCATACCTCGCGGGCAAGCCTGAACGCATCGATCTGATGCGCGAGCAGATCGAACGGTACCCGGCCGATTCGAGGGCGAGCACGGCGCTCTATTTCCTTGGACGGGCGCAGGAAAAGAGCGGGAAATACGGCGAAGCGCGCGCTTATTACGACCGTTTAAGCAGCCAATATCCCCACTATTTCTACGCTGTTCTGGCCCGGGAGCGGCTGAAAGAGGCCAAAATGGAGGCTGCCAAACCCGATGAAGCCCTCGCCACATGGCTCGACGGAGTCGAGTGGCCGGAGCACCGGGATTTCTCCTCCAGCGAACCGAACGCCGCGACGAAGCTGCGGATCGAGCGCGCGCGCCTGTTGATGACGGCGGGTCTTCCCGATGTCGCGGACGCCGAACTCCGTTTCGGAGCGAAGACCGACAACGAGCAGCCGCATCTGCTCGCGATGGAACTGGCGCGCAGCATGCCGTCGCCGTTCCATGCTCTCCGAATCATGAAGAGCTTCATGGGCGACTATCTTTCAATCCCGTTCGACAGCGCTCCGCTGAAGTTCTGGCAGATGCTGTTCCCGCTGCCCTATCGGGACGACGTGGTGCGGAACGCAAAGTCGCGAAACCTCGATCCTTACTCTGTCGCCGCGCTGATCCGGCAGGAGACGGAATTCAATCCCGCGGCGAGATCTCCCGCGAACGCTTACGGGCTGATGCAACTGGTGCTGCCGACCGGCCGCATGGTGGGACGGCAGACCGGCATCCGGGTTTCGAGTGCGCGTACTCTGCTCGATCCCGGCATCAATATCCAACTCGGCACGCAGTATCTGCGGAGCCAGCTCAACAACTGGAACGGTGACTGGTTCCAGACACTCGCCGCTTACAACGCGGGCCCCAGCCGGGTCCGCCAATGGCTCACGTGGAGCGATTACCGCGAACCGGCTGAGTTCGTCGAGAGCATTCCTTTTAACGAGACGCGCGAATACGTCCAGGCGGTGATGCGCAACGCGGACATGTATCGCACTCTCTACGGCGAAAAGCACGCCGCCATGCCGGAGGTCAGGGACGTGGCGGACGTTCCACCGGTCAATCTGGCCAGCCTGCCGCTTGCGGCCCGCACTCCCGGCGGCGGACGAAAGCCGACGACGGTCGCTCATCGGACCGTGACGGCGAAGCGCAGAGTCGCTGCGTCGAGGAAGAGGGTCGCTTCCTCAAAAACCGCTTTGAAGCCGGCACGCAAGAGCGCCGTGGCGAAACACGCGCCGGCCAAGAAGAAAGAACGCGCCGCCGCGGACTAGACGCGACTCAGACGCTCGCGCTGCTCGTTAATGGTCTTCCGGCCCCGCTCGATCAGGTCTTCGGCTGTCTCGCGCCAGCCTTCGCTGCGAGCCCGCAGATCATCGGCGGTGTCGCGCAGATCCCGACGCATCTTCTCGCCGGATTTCGGAGCGTATAACAGCGCCACCGCCGCGCCGATCAGGATACCCGCCACGAGAGCGCCGGGGCCCCAACCGCCCATCTCTTCGCCCGCCCTCGGCGCAACGCGGGCGCGCGCGAAGGGCGCCTTGGCGGCGTCCACATTCACGCGGCGTTCCGCGATCTTCGTGAGCAGAGCATCCGTTTCTTCTTCTTCACGCAGGGTGTCTTCGAGCAGACTCGCAATCTTCAGGTAGCCCAACATCTTCGCGTGGCTTCGCGCCGAGCCGTAGAGGGCGATCTCATAATGCTCCACTTTTTGCGCCGCCGTGATCAGGGCAGCATCCAGGACAGACGGTTCCGCCTGTTTTGACGACGCAATCGCGTCGCCCTGTTTGACGATCTCCGAGATCGGATCGGAGGACTGACTCTCCGGTTCCCGGCCGAGCGCCTTGAAGATCTTTTCGAGCCGGTCGACATGCCGCTCGGTCTGTTTGTAGTGCGTTTCGAAGGCGGCCCGCAGCTCACTGCGTTCGGTGGCCTTCGCCATTTTTGGAAGCGCCTTGACGATCTGCCGTTCGGCATCGTACAGTTCCGCGAGTTCGCGGAGAAACAGGTCTTCGAGTGCCTTCATTTCCATGCAGTACCACTTGCAATTGGGAGTCCGCCTTCAGCGCTTCGGCTTCGGGAGGAGCGGTTCGAGGTCCTGCAGGCGGTATGTCTTTTCCCCGAATTTCAGCTCGTCGCCGCGAGCTTCCACCAATCCGGAACCAAACGGGACGCCACCCGCCGGAAGCGCATCCTGACCGTTGTCCTTATTGAGCCATTCCAGCCAGCGTCCGGTGAAGAATGACGCGCGGATCTTCGCGCTTTCCAGAAAATCGAATCCGTCGGCAGTGAAAGCAGCCGCGCCGTTCGGGGGAATCACAACGAACCGCACCGCTTCTTCGGCCGACGCCGCTCCGGAGATCTTCGCCTGGCCGACGTGCAGTCCGGGCGCGGCATCTTTCGCGAAGACACGGAACGAGACCTCACGAGTCGCCGAAGCGCCGACGCTCACGTCCATCTTCACGGGCGAGAAATCGAGTCCCTCCGCCCGCAGTTCGAGTTTGAAGTTCCGGATCTCCGGCGCGTTATTCCGGATCGCGACGGTGACATCGCGACCGGCGCGCTGGTTGACCGGGACGACGGCCGGCGCCAGGGTCAAGATCGAGTTCGGCCCCATCCGGACGCCGATCGCATCCGTCAAACGCAGCGTCACGGGACGAAGCAACTGCGGCCGCGCATGGCTCATCTGCGCGCCATCCGTTTCGATCGAAAGATCCGCGTGATCGCCGTGCACCGCTGTTTCCGGCACGCCGATGTGATAGACGATCTTCAACGGCTCTTTGGCCGGATCCTGCGTGACCGGCATCTCCGGCGCAATCCGCAGCCGGGACCGCTGCGCGATGGCATCGGACGAGAACTGGGCGGTCAGGTGGTTCGTTTCCCCGATCATCAGGACGCGCGCGCTGTCGAAGAAGGCCGTCGCATCCGGTGCATCGATGGCAAGCCCGATGCGAACATGATCGCCGGCCCCTTTCCCT
>DASZUZ010000787.1:0-3808 GCA_035547415.1 Bryobacteraceae bacterium
GGATTTACGGATGGACGGCGCGCGCGCTCATTCGACGATTCGGTTGCGGTTCTATCACGAACTCCAAAGGATTATAACTACCGGAGCGAGGAATAACAAAAGACAATGAACGCCAACTCTGGAGAAACAGCCATTTACTAAGTGTTCCGGGGCCGAATTGTAGCGAACGGCGCTATTTCTTTGACGGCGATCAACCTCACCCCGACTTATAGGCCACCCACGGAGTCCAGGCTACCCCAGCCGCCTGGCGCTCCCAAAACGCCGGGCTTAGGTTATCGCCGGTAAATGTCGGATGGACGTTTTATTACTTCGGATAGCGTTGCGATGATTGATTTTGTATCGGAAGTATTGCTGGGCCGGGTGGGTTCCTGCATACTCAAGTTCTCGGTTTTTCAGGTCGGAAGAAGTTCACAATCCGATCACACCAGCATCGGGCAACTCGCGGCGGATCTCCGGCACGTGCACGAGTTCGTTGCCCGAAATGCGCCGGAAGTGTGTCAAGACAAGCACCACCCAGGAGAACTCCATGTTGAGCAAACCCGTAGTGTCCCGCTCAGGACGAAAGCTGCAGTCTCCCCTTTCTTGCATCGGATTGTCCGCTCTGCTGGCTCTTTCCATCGCGCCCCGGCAGAGTTGGGCTGACAAAATTCACGACTCCGATGATCCGCACGGCGTAGTCTATGTCCAGACCAACGATTACAGGGCTGGACATAACGCCGTCAATGCTTACCGCCGCGACGCGGCGGGCTGCCTGCAACTGCTCGGCTCGTATGCGACCGGCGGCACGGGAGTTTTCAACTTCGACGATCGGATCGGACCGGACGACCATGCGCAGGAAGTAATCGCGAACAAGGATCACAGCCTTTTGTTCACGGTCAACGGCGGAAGCGATGATGTCTCGGTTTTCAATATCAACCGTGATGGCAGCCTGACGCTGGCTCACGGTTCGCCTGTCAATTCGAACGGCATTCAGCCCGTCAGTCTGGGTCTCTCCGGGACGGATTTGATTGTGGTCAATCAGGACGGCGACCCGAATCGGCCCGGGTTGCAGACTTCCACTCATCCGAACTATACGGAATTTCGAGTGGTTCCGAACGGCAAACTCGTGGCGATTCCGAACTCGACGATTGAGCTGCCGCAGATGAGTACGCCGACGCAGGCGCTCGTTTCGCCCTTCGGCGTCTATTTCTTCGGAGACCTGCTTTCGGGCACGCCATTCCCGTCCGGTGTGGGGTCCATCGCCCCTGGCCTTCTCCCTGCCGCGGGCTCGGCGCTGCAGGCGTTCTACAAGAACCCCAATCAGCGATTCACGCAGTCGCCCAATTCTCCGATGGCGCCTCCGCCCGATGCGCAGGCGGCGCCGACGATCGCTCAGTCGCGTTACACGCTCGGGATGGATGCCCATCCTTACCTCCCCGTTGTCTACGTTGGCTATGTCGTCACGAACAGGTTGGGCGTGTTTACGTACGACGCGCTTGGCTCTTTGCACTTCGTCAAGGATGTTCCGCTGGGCACGAATGATATTACGGTCTGCTGGATCAAGGTAAGTCCCGATGGCCGCTGGGTGTTCACGTCCAATGCCGGCTCGAATTCGATCGATGTTTTCGACATCTCGGGAACGGTGATACAGGGCTCGGGTCCGCTCTCGCCGATGCTGGTCCAGTCACTTCCATTGAAGGTTCCGGCAGGCGCTCCGGCCTCGGAAGCGCAACCGGTCCCCGGTGTTTTCAACTACCCCACCGTGTCCTTCCAGATTGAGACGGATCCGAGCGGACGTTTTCTGTATTCGGTTGCTCATGAGCTGGTGCCGAACAACGACTATCCGCAGGGCAACGTAATCCACACGGTACAAGTAGGGCAGGACGGCAAACTGACCGAACCTTCCTGCTCGCCTGTCCAGGTGACGAACATTCCCTCGGGCGCCCATCCGCAGGGCGTAGTGGCGTTTTAGCGCGCCGTCGGGAAACAGAACAGGACCATGAGAGTCGCACTCATGAGAACTACACTGAAGTACGCTGCGCTTCTGACAGCGGGAATGCCCTTACTGGGCCTCCCCGCCTTCGCCAATGGGATCGGCAAGGGGCATGTGGGTGCGGTCTTGGTGGGGACCAACCATAACAACACGATGGACCACAACCAGCCTCCGAATCAGATTGCCATGTACATGAGAGAGACCGACGGATCTCTGACGCTCCGTGGCTATTACGATACCGGCGGCCAGGGCTCCGGCCCTTCAAAACGCTTCGCCGGCGACGGCCTCGGCGCCGCGCATTCCGTTCAGTTGAGCCAGAATCGTAAGTGGCTGTTCGTGACCAATGCGGGCAGCAACAACGTATCGGTCTTTCGCGTGAAACTCGACTTCGGGCCGGCCTTCCGGGATTTCATGAACAACGGTCTGGAATTAACGGACCTCGAGCCAACCGGGGACGGTTCGGCGGGGCATCGGTTTCCGAACAGTGTCACGCAATCGGGCAACCTGGTGTACGTCCTGAATTCGGCGGATCAGGGCAGCATTACGGGATTCACGTTCACCGGGGATGGCAAACTGAAGCCCATACCGAATTCGACTCGTCTGCTGAATGCGAATCAGACGTATCCGCCCGATACGCTGTACAATCCGGTGCAGGTGTCGTTCACGCCGGATGGAAGGCGCCTGATGGTGACCATCAAAGACGGGCCCGCAGCGGGCGCCATACCCGGCGTAACTCCGACGGGTCCAGGTCGTGTGCTGGTCTTCGATGTCGATGCGCGCGGCGTTCCGTCCGCGACGTATCGGCAGACCGACCTGGACAATCACGGTCCGTTCGGCTTCTCGTTCGACCGTCACGGAAACCCGCTGATTGCCCTGTTTGTCGGCGGTCCGGTGGGGACGGCCGCGGCCGGCTCGTTCAGGATTGCGCATGACGGTTCACTGGCGGGGATCACGCCGGATGTCGCCGACACGCAGCTTGACACCTGCTGGCTGGAAAACAACGGGCGTTTCGCTTACGGTGCAAACTACTCGTCCGGGACGATTTCGAGCTTCATGATCTCGGAGGACGGGCATCTGGCCCTGCTCGCCGCGGCTGCGGGAACCACGGAGCACGGCGGTAACGTACAGGGCTCGACCCCGCTCGATCTTCGGGTCAGTCCGAACGGCGATTTCCTCTACGATGTCCTTCCCGGTACGGGGAAGGTTGCCGCGTGGAGGATCAATGATGACGGCAGTCTGACCGGCATCGGCGAATATCCCGGCCTGCCGCAAACGGCCAACGGAGATATGGCTCCCCAGGAGCGGTTTGGGCCTGGCGGTAGTCCGGCGGGTATCGACGTAATTTAGTTTTGCGCGGGCTTGCAGCGGCTGACGGTCCAGCATGTCAACGGCCGTCAGCCACTGCGGTCCGATGGTGCCTGATTGACCCGATCCGTTGTAGCGCTAACCGGCAATCGAAAGCGAGAGCGGCATTCCGGCCAGTTTCAGAGCGTACCGGCGTGGGACGTCATGGGACGTCTGCGAAACCGGTGGGTTCGTTGGTGAGGAATTGCTTCAGCGCTGCCTGGAGTTCCGGGATGCGCGAGCAGGCCACGTTCCAGACTTCGTCCAGGTCGACGCCGATGTAACCGTGGATGAGAACGTCGCGCATACCGCAGATGGCTTTCCAATCGAGTTCCGGCATACGCGGTCGTGTCGCGGCCGTGACCCGCTTTGCGGCCTCGCCGATCACCTCGACGTTGCGGATGACGGCGTCCTGCAAAGCCTCCGATTCCATGAAGGCCTGTTTGCCGGGAGCGATGAATCGCGTAATCCGGTCGCATCGTTCCAGCATGT
>DASZUZ010000788.1:0-1649 GCA_035547415.1 Bryobacteraceae bacterium
GATTCTGCCGCTCATTCTCTGGATGTTGTGGCGCGTTTTTCAAAATGTACGCATTCGTGAGGCGCTCGCGGCGGTCGTCGTGATCCTTCTTGCGCTACCGCTGTGGACCGACATCAGTCGGATCCCGAAGACGCTGCGGTACGGGCCGTTCCCAGCGTCGAACGTGACGCCCAGCGACTGGTCCGAAATGGGGAAGTTGTTTGGCTACATTCGCGAACACACGCCCACGGACGCGGTGATTTGCGCGAACCTGGACCCGGTGTTCTATCTGAATACGGGGCGGAAGGCGATTCGAGGGTTCTCGCCGGATGGATACCGTCTGTACTATGCGCCTTCCAACACGGCGATTACGCCGGATCAACTGGCGGGCGAGATCATCCGGAACGGCGTCGGGTATGTGGCGTTAACGCCGGACCGGGACTTTGCGGAATCGGGAGCGTACCACAAAGCAGTGGAAGCGCTGGAGCGCGGCGGCGTTCTGGAACCCGTTGCGGTCCCGGGCGTCTCGCGGGACTACCGATTATTGCGCGTGGCCGCTCTCCGGTTCCGGTCGTAAGATCGCGATTACCGGGTACGGGCTCGCTTCACGATCGTCTGAAAACGGCGTGAAAGCTCCCGGATCCAGTCCAGGTCCTGGTTTTCGATGGCTTCGTGGGGAATCAGATCTTCGCCGATCCCGAGCGCCGTGGCGCCTGCGTGGATAAAATCGCCGGCCGTGTGCTGGGTGACTCCACCCGAGGCGATCATCGGCACGTCGGGAAAAGGCGCCTTCATGGCGCGGATATAACCGGGTCCGCCCACCTGGGCGCAGGGGAATACCTTGACGAAGTCCGCGCCGGCTTTGTGCGCCGCCATGATTTCTGTGGGCGTGAGCGCGCCGGGAATGACCAGGACTTTGTTCTTTTCGGCAAATGTGAGCGTTTCGAGGTCGAGACCCGCGCTGGTCAGGAAGGAAGCGCCCGCTTTGAGGCAGCGCTGCGCGGTATCGACATCCAGAACCGTTCCCGCGCCGACGGCGGCGTCGGGGTTCACGCGAACCAGTTCCGCGATTACCTCAGCCGCTCCTGGAGTCGTCATGGTTACCTCGGCGATCAGGATGCCCGCGTTGAATACGGCATTGGCGGCAAACAGGGCATCCTTCGCGGATGAAACACGGATGGCCGGGATGATACCCGTATCCTCAATGCGCGCGCGCACCTCGTCTCTGGTCAGCAATTAGTCGAATTCTCCCTCGGGCTCCGGCAGAACGTCTCTCTCTCCGGCTATCCATACGTATGCGGTGGGCAGGAGGAAGATGCTCAACAGCAGGGCAGCCATGAGACCGCCGACGATGACGATCGCGAAGGGACGCTGGGAGTCCGACCCGATCCCGCGCGAGAGCGCGGCGGGCAACAAACCGAGGGTCGCAACAAGCGAGGTCATCATGATGGGCCTCAGTCTCAGAACGGCGCCTTCAATCGCCGAATCTTCGATTGTATGACCCCGGACGCGGAGCTGGTTGATGTATTCCAGCATGATGACGCCCGTCTGCACCGCGACGCCGAACAGCGCGAGGAAGCCGACGCCCGATGACACGCTGAAGTGAGTGCCAGTGAGGAGCAGGGCGAGCAGACCGCCGATGGGGGCCATTGCGACGTTGCAGAAGATGA
>DASZUZ010000789.1:0-2386 GCA_035547415.1 Bryobacteraceae bacterium
GAAACTGCGCCGCCGCATAGAATCCACGGGTGATCGGAGGCAAGCGGCCTCCGAGCGTCCGGAACAATTCGACCATCGGAGGCAGAGCCCAGATTTCCAGCACGATCGCGCCAATGATCGTGAGCAAGAGAACGCTCGCGGGATACGCGAGCGCGGCCAAAAACTTTCGCCAGATCCTGCCGTCGCGCTGCAGCCGAGCGGATAATGTGACGAGCAAACCGCCCGCTTTGTCCAACCCGGTCGCAGCCGCTGCCTCAACCATCGCGAGCTGCATCGGCGAGAACACGCGGGGAAACCGCCGCATTGCGACGTGCAGTTCCTCGCCATGCATGACCAAGTGATGGATCGTACCGACAATCCCCCGCATGCGCGGCGAATGCGCGATACGTGCAGCCAGGTTGAGGGCCGCGGTCATTCCGCAACCGGTCATCAACGCGCTTCCAACCGTCTCATAGAAATCTGCGATCTCCTGACGGTCGGGCCAACTGCGATTGAACCACGGTTCGAGGGGTCGGACGGCAATGGCGCGGTACGTTTCGTCTGGACTGACACCCGCTCCAGCGGTGGCGGCCTCCAGCGATGGAGCATAAACGCAAATCCGCCTTGGACGGACCGGGGTGCTTGCGCTGACCCTTCCGGGCCGCCGATTTACCTCGAAGGCATAACTGGACCAGGTGAACGAACGCCGGTGTTCGGAGCCCAGGCTACTGACACTGGCGTTGTGCGTCACTGGCATTGAAGTGACTGATTTCATCATCGATTAATCGGACTGCCGCGGGTGATTTTCGTCCGGCAGATCGTCCCAGACGGCCTGCCACTGGCTTGCCTCGATCATGCTCGTCTCACCCCGGGAGACCAGCGCCAGCGCCGCCTGGTACACCCGGGAGAAATTGTTTCGCCGCATCCAGTCATCGATCGCGCGCACCGGCCGCTTTTCCGCAATCATCTGTGCGACCTCGTCGGTAATCGGCAGCATCTCAAATGCAGCGACCTGGCCGCGATATCCCGTATTGCGGCACGCATCGCATTTTCTTCCGCAAGCATCGAACACATGTTGCGGCGGCGGCAGACCGTGCCGGCGAAAAAGTTCCCGCTCGGCCTCGGTCGCATTCCGTCGGCCGCCGTCCCGGCAGCGCCGGCACAGGCGACGAACGAGACGCTGGCTCACAATCAGGGTCGACGCGTTTGCCAGCATGTCTGCGTTTACCCCGGTATCCACCAGCCGTTCGACCGTGTGCGCACACGACATCGTGTGAAGCGTGGCAAACACGATATGACCCGTGAGCGTCAGGCGGATCGCCGTTTCCGCCGTCGCGCGGTCCCGAATTTCACCAACCATGCCGACATCAGGGTCCTGCCGCAGAAAACCGGACAGCAGCACCTCCCAATCGACATTTCGCGCCTTGTCCAATTCCGCCTGATTCACGCCATCCATCTCGTACTCGACGGGGTCCTCCATCGTAGTGATATTCAAATTCGGCGAATTTATTTCCGCCAAGGCCGAGAAGGTGGTGGTGGTTTTTCCAGATCCCGTTGGACCGCAGAGCAGGATCAGGCCATATGGCCGCGTGATCGCGCGGCGCAGCAGAGCCGCTTCCCGGGGAGGCATGAGGTGGTCCAGGCTCGGAACTTCGCCACGTCTCGGCAGGTAGCGAATCGCCAGCTTCTGCCCGATCCCTCGAATCGGATAGGCGGCAATCCGAAGATTAACAATTTCCGCGCCGTGAAAGACCGTGCAGGCGCCATCCTGCGGCAGCCAACGTTCCGGCGGCATCCCGAACTGTTCCTTGGCCGCGCCGACGACCATTTTTCCAAATTCCGCCGGCATTTCGAGCCACTCTTCGAGATAGCCGTCGATCCGAGCTCGGACCCGGTACGACTCGAGCCCCAGTTCGACATGCAGATCCGTGGCCCCCTGGCGAATTCCGGCCGAAAGCTCCTTCAGGAATACTTTGAGCGGATCACGGTCGGGTCTTCTTGGATTATAGCTTTCGAGTTCTCGAATATCCCTTTGGGTCAGCCGGATCACCCCTGGCTCGCGAAGAGTCTCCGCGGCACGCGTCCTGGTTCGAGCGTCTTCGATCTTCACCCGAGCCTGCCCGCTGCGCTTCGCTTCCGTGGCATCGAGCGGCCCGTCGGCCGGGCAAAGGTCTCGTGGTGCCGCCCGCTCAATCGTTCGCGTCCCGTCGAGAAGCACGAAATGCACATGCCAGCCTTCGCCGAGTTCGTTTAGCAGGTCATCCTCCACGTCGGGCAGGGGAAGCCGCTCGGACGCGACCCAGAGATTCTTACCGCGTTCGGAGATCACCCGGATGCGACCAGCCAGGTGCGGGGGTAGTCGACGCACCACATCTTCGGGTGATGCGATAACAGTCGGATCGGCAAC
>DASZUZ010000790.1:0-7419 GCA_035547415.1 Bryobacteraceae bacterium
CGGGCGAGAGGAACAGCACTTCCGCCGCATTGTCGAAGCCCTGCCCGCCCGCGCCGTCGGCCGGAAGATCGTGACCGACGTTCATGTGGATATTCAGCAGTTCGCGAACGGTCGACGTATACTCCGTGCGGTTGAGCCGGCGGATCGGGAACGCGCCGGCGGCAGGGCCGGAGGAGCATGCTTCCGCATGCAGCGCTCCGTCAATCCAGCCGATAAAATCTTCACGCGCTTTGAGCACCGGTCCGGGCACATTACGCGGCGGCATTTCGCTGTTGCGAACCCGCGTGGCGAGATGGGTCCACCGATCGGCCTGATCGTGCAGACTGGCCGGCGCCGCGATCTGGGCAAGATTGAACCCGGCGGCCGGCGATTTGCCGGAGTGGCACGCCTGGCAATACGTCTTCAGAAAGGACTGCGCGTCGTTGAAGGTATAGGACGCCGACAATGCAGGAGCCAGTGCCGCGAACAGGAGAAGCGCTTTCAGCATCCTTTACACCAGCCGCTTCAGCACGAACGTCTGCTTCTGGTTCTTCGTTTTGTCCGCATTCGCCGGGTCGGGTTTTACTCCGGTGCGTTCGCGCTTCATCTCAATTTCCTGTCCCTGAATGGTTCCCGTGTAAACAAACTTCGTTATCTGCCCGTTCAGCTCGTTGGTCACGGAGAAGGTAATCTCGTTGCCCGTGATCCGGCCTTCACCGAGAGGCATACTCTCGTTGTCGCCATACATCTTGCCGGTGAGTTTGTCGCCCGCCTGCACGAAACGGAACGACAGATCCTGAGGATCGCCATCTCGACCGATCATCTGTCCGGTCCAGATGCCGGACATATCCGCCGCGGAGAGCGTGAGCGCAGCGGCGGCCAAAACAAACAGCCGTTTCACGCGGCCAGTATATCGAATGGAGCCACGGATCCCGCCGGTTCGCATGACGCCCCGGCCGTTAACGAAGCCAGATCGACCAGACCGTGTCGACCGTCGCGTGGGTGACGGAAGACGTGAGGATACGCCGGTCCGACAGCCAGGCACGTCCGTAAAATATGCCCGCGATGGCAGCCAGGATAACGTAACGCCAGTTGAAGTAAGCGGCGCGCTTGTTGAAGTGAGCCAGGCCGAAGAGCAGAGCGGTCACGATCAGGGCGGCGCGCGCCCCGATCTTTCGCTCCAGCATGTTCAGCATCAGGCCGCGAAAGAAGAGTTCTTCCGGGACGGCAATAAAGAAGAGCGTAAACACCCAGCCCGAGGCGAACCAGACCGAATTGGCCAGAGTTTTGTGAAAGTGAAGAAAACCAAGCGCGAACCCGAGCGCGATCGCCATCGGCGTAAAGAAGAGGAATTCGCGCAGACCGATGCGAAAATCGATCCGGCGCGGCCGAAAATCGTAGCCGATGCCGCCGATGGGTCGCAGCACCAGGTAACCATACAACCCGGCATCCACGAAGAGGAGTTTCGGCATGCTGTTCAGCCCGGCGATGGGCCATGCCTTGTCGAAGAAGTGCAGATCGACGGAAATTCCCAGGATCGCGAGCACCAGCCAGTCGCGCCATTCCGGCTGCTTCGGATCGGCGAACGTCAGCAGCAGGCCGATGGAGAGAACGACCGCAGCCATTCCCAGGCACATATCCCACCGGAAAATACCTCTCGGAATCGCGAAGAGCGGGTACGCCGCGAGCAGGATCAGAGGAGTGACGGCGGATTTCGTCCGCCCGATCCATTCTGACCGGTCGAGCCCGAACCCGAAGGCCCAGTACGGAAGCAGCAACAGGACACAACTTGCGACCGTCGAGGGCCAATGTCCACCAATCTGCGAGGAGACCCCGAAATATCGGGCGGCCTCCCATAACGCGGCCAGCAACGCCAGGAAACCGGCAGCGGCGGCTAGTTTGCGCAAGCAGGAATCGTAGCAAACAGGCTCGGCTGCATTTCGGGAACCGGCGGCCATTCTCTCTCCGGCGGCGATGACGCCAGCCCGTATCGCGTTCTGATTCCCGCGAGACGGGTCCGGATCATGTCGCGATAAGGGCCCCGCAGGTAGGGCTGGGACTCATAACGTTCGCGATAACGGCGGAGCAGATGAGGGAAGCGGGCTTCGACAAACGGGAAGAATACCCGGCGCGAGCACGGCATCAGAAAAAGAATTCCGCCGCCGAAGTACGTCGCGCCGTGATCGCGAGCGGCTTTCGCCAGCCGGTCCAGCCGCTCCTCCTGATCGGTGATCAGCGGCATCATCGGATTCGGGAAAACGCCGGCGGGGATCCCTGCTTCCGCGACCGCTCGCAAGGTCCGCAGCCGGAGATCCGGGCGCGGAGCGCGCGGTTCGAGCGCCCGCGCAAGCTCTGTGTCCAGCGTGGTGATGGTGAAATTGACGGAGATGAAGTTGCGCTTTGCGATCTCCCGGAGCAGAGGGATGTCTCGTCGCACCAGATCCGATTTTGTCGTGATGGAAAGCGATAAGCCCGTGTGCTCCGAGAAAACCTCGAGCGCCGCGCGAGTTCGCCCGAAACGCCGCTCCGCCGGTTGGTACGGGTCGGTTGCGGTACCGATCGCAATGCCTTTCGAGCCGTCGATCTTCTTCAGTTCGCGCCGCAGAATCGGCTGGATGCCGGATTTCGCATAAATTCTGTCCTCGAATTCATTGCTCTCGCGAAGCTCCATGAACTCATGCGTGTAGCGCGCATAACAATAGCGGCATCCGAACTCGCACCCGCGATAGGGATTCAGGCTCCATTCGAACGGCATTCCGGGCCTGGTGCGGTTCAACAGACTGCGGCAGCCGATTTCGAAATACCGGACCACGCGTTTGGTTTCCAGTACATCACTCTCGGCGGCAAGCTTTGCGATCCCGACCAGGCCCGGCGGGGGAGAATCGCCGAACAGCACACTCCCAATATTCGCCTTTTATTCGCCCGTGTCAAGAGGGGATCGCTCCCGCAACTCCTGAATCGCAGCATAGCCCCGCCGGAAAATCTCCGGCGGAGTGAGCAGACTCAGCACCACATAGCCGGATCTTTCGAAATCGTAGAAGTAGCCGGGCTGAACCAGCACGTTGTAGTCGCGAAGGAGCCGTTCGACTGTGTCGTCCTCATCCAGGACCGGAATGATGGCGTACCAGCCGGCTTCGACATGCAGCCGCCGGTCAATGAGTGCGAGATTCGTGCGTACTCTGTCGAGGATCTGCCGCTGAACCGGACCACGGAGTTCCAGGAGCGATGGCAGCGCCAGTTGCACCGGCGTTCCGACGGAGAGGTACGTGTCAGCAATGATCTCCAGTTCGGGGACGGGTTCCTTCGTGATCATCCACGCCAGCTTCATCTGCGGCAGACCGACGAGCTTCGACAGTCCGTTGAGAGTGAAATCGGCGATTCCTCGCAGCGTGAGAACGCTGTCCGGAGCCGGATCGATCCGGTAATCGGCAAAGACCTCGTCGGAGAGGATCGCAATGTCGTGACGGGCGCAAAGAGCCGAAAGCTGGTCGATCTCGTGCCGGCGGGCAAAATGGCCCGTCGGGTTGTTCGGGTTTACGAGGACGATGGCGCGGGTGC
This sequence comes from Bryobacteraceae bacterium, assembly GCA_035547415.1. Taxonomy (GTDB): domain Bacteria; phylum Acidobacteriota; class Terriglobia; order Bryobacterales; family Bryobacteraceae; genus BOG-234. Next base: position 3,538 of record DASZUZ010000790.1, read on the forward strand.
GCTCGTTGATGGTTCTCTCGATCGTATGGAAGTCGATAAACCATCCGTGGTCGTAGAAGAGTCCGTAGTGCCGTACCCTGACGGATTCCAGTGCGGCGAGGTATTCGAACAGCGGGTAGGAAGGGCGCGGAACCAGAACTTCGGAACCCGGATCGCACAGGAGTTTGAAGATCCAGGAATACGCTTCACTGGTGCTGGCGGTGAGGATCACATTGTCAAAGGGAACGCCATACTCCCGCGCGATCACCTCGCGCGCGCCCGGTAGCCCGAACGGCTCCGGTTCATACCGGATCGCGCGCTCGTCAGCCAGCGCCGCCAGAAAGCCAGGCGGGTACTCGATCCCGGCGCGAGTCGGATTGGATTCGGTCAGGTCCAGAACCGGGATTCCGGCTTGCCGTTTCTCCGCCAGAATTCTGGCGAGAGCGTTCGGATGCAGTTCGTGAGGAATGCGTTTCGAAAGCTTCACAGAGCGCAGAAGTCTCCGGACGCGATGCGCGCGGCGATGGGCGGCCGGGAACGAAACTGATAAATCCATGCCGCCTGCCCGGCGACGTCAATCAGAACCCGCTCGAAGTCGGGACCCTCGTATTCATCGAGAATCGGGATGAGCCTGTCCGGGTCGGACAGCCGATACAGTTCTCCCTGCACGCTACCGGGCGGATCGGGCCTGTAGCCGGGGTAATCCGAAATAAGAAAGATGGATCCGGATACGGTGGCAGTCGCTAAGAAACGCGCTTCGGCCCGCAGCATTTCCGCGTATCGATTTCCGAACCGCCCGCGCAACGTTCCATAGACGAAGAGCAAATCAATCACTCTGGCTTATAGTAATGCGTGATGACTGATTGGGTTGCACTCGCCCGCGCTCGCGGGCTCGACATTCCTGCCGATGGCGTGGAACGGATTGCGCCGTCACTGGGCGCACTGGAGACGGATTTCCGCCCGCTGCTCGCGAAGCTGGATTTTTCGATTGAGCCGGCGATTACTCTTGCCGAAACGGCGGTTCTGGGCGAATGAACATCAGGGAAGCGGGCGCGAAGCTCAGAAGCCGACAGGTATCGGCGGTCGAACTGGCGACAGAATCCCTGCGGAAAATCCGCGAACGGCAGGCGGAGTTGAACGCGTTTCTTACCGTCACGGAAGAACTCGCGCTCGAACAGGCGCGACGAGCCGACGAGGAACTGGCGCGAGGCATCGACCGCGGCCCACTTCACGGAATTCCGTATGCGCTCAAGGACGTTTTCGCGACGCGCGGGATCCGCACCACATGCGGCTCGAAGATCTTCGCGGATCACGTGCCGGATTACGATTGCGCCATTTATGAAAAATTGAGCGAGGCCGGCGCGGTCCTGATGGGAAAGACGGGTCTTCAGGAATTCGCGTACGGGATCACGTGCAACAACCCCCACTTCGGCGCAATCCGCAATCCGCACGATCCGGACAGGATACCCGGGGGATCGAGCGGGGGCTCTGGCGTCGCGGTGGCGACCGGGATGGTGTTCTTCGCGCTGGGCAGCGATACCGGCGGATCGATCCGGATCCCCGCGGCGTATTGCGGCTGTTTCGGCCTGAAACCCACGTCGGGGCGGGTCAGCCGGTATGGCGTCCTGCCGCTCGATTTCAGTCTGGATCACATGGGCCCGCTGACGCGGACGGCGGAGGATGCCGGCCTGGTACTGAATGCGATCGCCGGATTCGATCGTCGCGACGATACGTCCTCGCGCCATCCAGCGGAAGACTACGCGGCGGGAGCGCCGTCGCTTGCGGGGAAGCGCATCGGCTTACCGGAAAACTTCTATAACGAACGGCTGGCGCCCGAGGTGGCGGCCGCGTTCGATGAGGCGGTGCGGAAGGCAGAGGTGGCGGGAGCGAGACTGACGACTCTCCGGGTCCCGAATCCCGAGGAGATCAATACCATCAGCCGGGTGATTCTTCTCTCCGAGGCGTCGGCGCTGATGGAGCCACACCTGCATCGGCGGGCAGATTTCGGGTCGGACGTCATTGCGTTGCTCGACCAGGGGCGCCTGATCGCCGCGACCGATTACATCAACGCGCAGCGCCTCCGCCGCGTGTACCAGCGCGACTGGGCGAAGCTCTGGGAAAAGGCGGATTGCATTTTCACCCCAACAGCGCCCATTCTGCCCCCCCGAATCGGCGATACAAATATCGAGGTCGACGGCTCGCCGGAAGATGTGCGCCTGGCGTCGACCAGGCTGGTGCGGGCCATCAACGTGATTGGTGTTCCTGCCGCGTCGGTTCCTTTACCTGTCAACGGTTTGCCGGTGGGTCTTCAGATTATCGGGAAGCCGTTTGCCGAGGCGGAGGTCATTCGGATTGCGGGCGGATTGGCAGCAGCGGTGGGCGGCTAGCCTGCCGCTGTCCTGCAATTTCACCCCAGAAGAGTTGACTTACCGAGGCGCACCAATACCGATTTACGGAGAACTCGCCGTTCGTAAAGAAGAAAACTACAAGAATTGGAATTATCACTACTGAGCAAAGATATTTGCCCTTTATTTCCAATAATTTACAGAAATCCAGTTTGGCGTAGCACGTGCCTGATGTGGCCGACATGACCAAACGCTTCCTGCGCAACGCGGGTATCGCAGCATTCTCACTGATGCTTGCGATCGGCCTCGTTCCCCAGCGAGGTTTCGCTCAGCTTACCAGCGGCGACCTCACCGGGCTCATTACCGATGCTTCCGGCGCCGTCGTTCCGAATGCGACCGTTGAAGCTTTGAATACCGCTACGGGGATCAAGACTTCTCAATCGTCGACGAGCGCTGGCGAATATCGCTTCAGCAACCTCCCGATTGGCACGTACGACATTACTGCGTCCGGAACAGGTTTTTCGCCTGCGACGGTCAAGGGGATTCCGATCCGCCTGAATCACATCGCGACGCAGAATTTTACCCTTCAGGTGGGTCAGACAGCGACGACGGTGGAGGTCAGCGAAGCTGCGGCAACGATCGACACCAACACAGCGCAGATCGCGAATTCCTATGATTCGCGGCTGACAGCGGAGTTGCCAACGGCGAGCTTTGGTTCCGGGGTGATCAATCTGTCGTTGTTGTCCGCCGGCGTGGCCAGCGGTGGCGGTGTGGGGCAGGGTACCGGCCCGTCCGTGGGAGGACAGCGTCCGACCAACAACAACTTCACCGTCGAAGGTATCGATAACAACAGCAAGTCAGTGACGGGCCCGCTTGTCGTCGTGCCAAACGACGCCGTTCAGGAATTCACGGTACTTCAGAATCAGTTTCAGGCCGAGTACGGCCACTCTTCGGGCGGCCAGTTCAACACGGCGGTCAAATCCGGAACGAATGAATTTCACGGCGTGTTGTATGAGTACCTGCTGAACCGGAATCTGAACGCGGTGGATCAGCTGAATCGAGGCCTCAGTGAGAACCCCCGGTACGACCAGAACCGTTTGGGTGCGACCTTTGGCGGCCCAATCAGGAAGAACAAGCTCTTCTTTTTCGGCAACTACGAGTACAACCCCATCGGCCAGACGAGCACAACCGGTGGCGTGACAGCTCCCACGGCGGCAGGTTGGGCGGCTCTTGCGGCGCTGCCCGGGATCAATGCCAACAACTTAAAAATTGCCCAACAGTACACGCCGGTAGCGGCCACCGCTGACAAGGGATTTGATCAGGGAGCGACTGACAAAGGCTTGACTCTGCCCAACGGCTCAGTCATTCAGATACCGGTGGGGACGATCAATATTGCAGCACCGAACTGGACGAATTACTATCGCGGAACGTTCTCAAGCGACTACAACGTGTCCGACAAAGATCAACTGCGCGGCCGCTTCATTCTCAACAAAGAAGACGGGGTCGATAACGCGGCGGAGTTGCCGGCGTTCTACCTCACTCTGCCGACCCGGTATTA
>DASZUZ010000791.1:0-6734 GCA_035547415.1 Bryobacteraceae bacterium
ACCGCAATGAAGAAGCGGCCGGATGTGGCCGTTGCGGAAATTCGGGACAAAACGCAGGAAATCTCGGCGGCCGGGACCGAAACCCTTCTGCTCCCCAGCCTGACGGTGACCGCAACCGCTACGAATCGCAGCGCCGCGGGCACGCACCAGCCCTCGTCAGGAAACGACGCGAATCCCTATTTCATCGGCGGCTATGGCGCCGCCCTCGGCCAGATCTTCCGCCGCAATTTCCCCAGCGAAACACTTCGTCTCGCTTTTTCGGCGCCGATCGGCAATCGGGCCGCGCAGGCCGACTATGGAATCGACCAGTTGAACATCCGGCAAGCGCAGGTGGAAGGGCAACGCACAAGAAACCAGATTGTGGTGGATATTTCGAATCAGGTGATTGCGCTGCGGCAGGCGCACGCCCGGTATTCGAACGCCGTGAATACGCGCCAGTTGCAGGAGCAACTGCTGAAAGCCGAACAGCAGAAATTTGCCTTCGGGCAGACAAAGACGACGGCGAATCTGATCGTTGCCCAGCGCGCGCTTGTGGTCGCGCAGACTTCGGAAATCGATGCGCTGGTGACGTACGCCCACGCACGGACATCGCTCGATCAGGTGCTGGGGCAGACCCTCGAAGTCAACCATGTGTCCGTGGACGAAGCGCTTGCGGGGCAGATCCGGCGCGAATCGCGCGTCCCGGAGAAGTAAGGGCGCCGCGAGGCAAAAGTCCGGCGCCGCAACGAGTATACTGGCCGATGATTCCCGGAAGCGAACAAGATCGCGCTTCGGTGCGTATCTTGACAGGGAATGACACGAATATGAGTCAAACAGCCAGTTCCACTCTCGGACAAATTCATGCGCTCCTCGCGGCGAACCGCTACTCGGTTTCGGAATCCGGCGACGGCGTACTGAGGATTCAGGAAGTTGACAGCGGCATTGCTCTCCAGGCCGTTCTGCAGGGCGATATCCTGTTTCTGTCGGTGGTTTGCGCAACCGTACCGGCCGCCCGGATCACTCCCGAAATCATGCGCAAGATGCTCTCAGCCAGTAACGGCGTCTCGACATCGCACTTTCAGCTCTACGAGACCGGCGATGGCAACGTCGCCATCACGCTGAATAACTTCTGCAAGATCCAGGATATGGGACCGGACGACGAAGACGATATCCTCTCCTGCGTCAGTTTTCTCATGGCGGACGTGCTGCACGCGCGCGACCTGATCGGCAAGGATATTCAATAAGAGCGAGGAGACAAGCCAATGGGATTCTTTTCAGATATGTTCAATCGCGCCGGCCGGGTCGCGCGCGGGCAGGCCAATCAGGGCATGAGCGTCATTGAAGACGCCACCTTCGAAGCCACCGTCAACCAGACCGTGGCGGACATGAAGAATGAACTGAACAACGTCGTGCGCGCATCTGCCATGGCGATGAGCAACTACAACCAGCTCGACGCCGAGTATCAGAAATACGTCAAACAATCGCAGGAGTGGAAGGCCCGGGCCGGGCAGGCCCTCGACGCCGGCAACGAGGATCTGGCGCGCAAGGCCCTCGCGCGGAAATCCGAATGCGACAAGCAGGTCGGATCGATGCAGACGGCTGTGGAGTCCGCGCGGCAGGCGAGCGACAACCTGAAACAGCAGGTAACCGATCTGAAACACAAGATCGAGGAAGGCGAACGCACCGCCACTACGCTGGTCGCGCGCAAGAACGCCGCGATGGCGCAGCGCAAGGTTTCGGAAGCGCTCGCGGGCGTAGGCAAGGCGGACAATGCCTTTGCGACGCTCTCGAATTTTGAAAAGTCCGTCGCGAAAGAAGAGGCCACTGCGAAGGCGTTCGGCGAACTGGCGAGCGCGGGCAAAGATACCACCCTCGAAGCGGAATTCGCTCAACTCGAAGGCCATACAGTCGACGCGGAACTGGAAGCGATGAAGCGGGAGCGGCGGATTTCCGTCGAAGTTCAGAGGGAACTCCCGCCCGCATCGGCTCGGTAAGCGCATGTTCTGGGACAAGAAATCCGCGCGTCCGGCCGAGGACCTCGCTCACCTTAAGGTGCAGGACGCGCGGGTGGGCGACACGCTTTCTGTTACCGGCGCGGCGGAAGATTTCAGCGATATCGACTTCACGGTCGACCGGCGCGATATTTACGAAGCCGGAAGCAATCAATGGTTCGAAGTCAGCGGAACCTGGCGTGACCGGCGCGTCTATCTGGAGGTCCATACCGGAGACAATATTGAGGTTTTCGGCAACTTCGACGGGCGCCGCCTGACGCTGGACGACTTCGGCCTGACGGAAAACGATATGGGCGAACTCGACCAGCGACAGAACCAGAACGACTTTCTCGATTTCGAGGGCAAGTTCTGGCTCTACCGCTTCAGCCGCGAGATGGGCGTTTTCGGCGACGGGCACGAAACCGGGCGCGGATTTTACGCATGGCAGTTTCAGGAGCAGGACGGAAAACGATTCCTGAACGTTCGCAAGTTTGAAGGGGAGCCCTTCACCGCGTCCATCTGGACGAAGGTAGAGCCGAACGACATCACGGTTTTCCGGGGAGCTTAATCATGAAACGGGTGGGACAGGCGCTGTGGCCTGTCATTCTCCTTACGCTCGTGCTCGGGGGCTGTGCCGGGCTGCCGCGTGAACTGCGTCAACAGGCCGCACGCGAGGGCGACAAACTTCAACAGGCCGAAAAGCAGCTCGAGCGGACGCAGAATGAGATTCGCGACGACCTGACGCGCGTCTCCGATCTGTTCAACGGCGCTCCCGTCGCAACCGAGTGGCCGGCGCGACTGCGCGCGGCAAAAGCGAAGCTTGACAGCGCGGAGAACAACCGGCGCGAACTCGAAAGGCTCGAACGTCAGGGTGGCAAGGGAGCTGTGGCGCGCGCCGAGCGACTGCTCGACGAATCGCGCAGGCTTCGACAATCTGCCCTGGACGATGCGTCTGAAGTTCAGGCGCAGGCGAACCGGTGGCTCGATTTCCAGCGCAACCTGCCGCATTATCTCGCAAAAATGGAGGAGGAGCACGATGCGGCCGGCAGAGTCGATCTCGCTCCTGTTGCGGCGGCTGTGGCGAAGGCCGAACTGGACTGGCCCGGAAAGAAATCCGATCTCGAAACGCGGCTGAACACCCTCAAAGCAGCGCCCGCAAAGGCCGACGAGCAGTGGCGGGCGAGCCAGGCAGCGCGCGACGCTGCCGCGGCGGGAAAAGCTACGGGACCGCAGATTGCGACGTTGATTCAGACGGACGACGCGCTCGTGGCCGCTTCGGCGGGCCTGACGCGCGATGCCGACCGCCTGCGAGCGATGTCCGGGCAACTGTACGATGCGTGGGACAAGATTCTCGACGATCTCGACATCTCGCGCGAACGCCGCGACGACGTTTATCGGGAGAAGATCAAGACCGTCCGGACACATTTCGTTGACGTTGCCGCGAAGAAAACCGAGACCACGACCGACGAAAAGTGGGTCGATGTTTCGCCCGGCGCATACCACTCGGTCGAGAACGACCTCGGCATGGCCATCGCGCATAAGGACGCGGGGCTGTACGATTCTGAAGCGCAGAATACCGCGCAGCCCGCGGGGTTCGCGTATGTCGCGCCACCTTCCGTGGGTTCGAATCAATATGGTTACTGGACCCACACCGATCACGGCAGTTTCTGGACTTTTCTCCCGCAGTACCTCATCATGCGGGAGCTTTTCTGGGGCCATAACTACCGTCCGATTGTCATCAACGAATACAACGGTTATTACGCCGCGCAACGCGCCGGACGAAGTTATTACGGCCAGGAGACGCCCGCCGCTCCGCCGAAATACGGCAGCCATGGCACGTTCACTGAACAGAAGTATGCGAGCAGCCGTTATGTGCAGTCAGGCGGGTTCAGGAATTCCGCCTACGCTTCCCATGCGTCGCCCGCCGCTCCGCCTTCTCCTCGTTACAACAACGCTCCGAACGACAACACGCAGGGCAGGCGATTCGGGCATGGGTCAGATTCCGAGTCTGAGGGAAAACGGTTCGGAAAATCCAGCGGCTCGCCGCCGCCGGGGAAACGATTTGGTTCCCCGGGCGGCGGATCGAGACCGTCGGGTAAAGGATTCGGGAGGCGGCGCTAAGCGTTGCGAAGCCGGCGCCTCAGGAACAGAACGGCTAGTCCCGCGCCTGCCAGGAGGAATGCGGCAGGTTCCGGAGTGACCACGATTCCGATTGTATTGTTCTCGGCGTCAGTGAAAAACCCGACGATCGTCCCGGCATTGTTAATGCCGTTCAGAACCGTTGCTGTCGATCCGGGTGGATCGATCGTAAAGAACAGGCCGCCGCTGTACAGAAATCCGTGCGCCACTCCCGCCATGTCGTTGTATGTCCCGATCACCTGACCTTGATCGTTGAGACCGAGGGGTTGCGTCAACGCGGCATTCGGCACGTTGATCGCGGTGTAACTGTTCGTCATGGGATCGTATAGAAATCCCTTGCCGGTCGTGCCGTCGAAACCGGAAACCATTCCCGAATTGTTCACGCCGGTCGCCTGATTACTGTCACCCGAAACGGGTCCGTTTGCGAGAAAAGGCAAAGCGGTAAATACCTGGCTGGCCGTCGTGTAGACATAGGCATGATCGTTTCCCGCGGCATCCGTATAAAAACCGGCCGCCTCCATCCCCGTGTGATTGATTCCGAGCAACTGGTTCGTGGCGCCGGCAGGCGTCAGCGGGTCGACGACATCGGTTGCGGTGGGGCCGTTCCCGACGTCGAGAAAGCCTTTCGAGACGCCGTCAGCACCGATATAGAAGCCCGCTGTCGTCGTACCGGAGTCAGTGATGCCCAGCACTTGCGCCTGGCAGGTGGCGCAAGTGGCCGCGTTGAAATTGGGGTTCAGGTCCGTAAACGAATTTGGGAGATGCAAAATGAACCCCCGGTTCGGGTCCAGCACGGAACCGTTCGCCATGACCATCCCGATACCCGTGTAACCGACGATTGTTCCGGAGTCGTTGATCCCAAGCAACTGAATGAACGGCGGAGTATCGGTCGCTGCATGTGGATCCGTGACATAGGTTATCGGCGCGGCCCGCGCCGTGGTGAGTAAAGACGCGCCACTCAGGATCAGGACCGCGATGACGCGAAAAGATTGTCGAGTTGCGGTTATGCTTCGGGACTCGAAGCGAAAATCAGAGCCGTTTCCTGGCATGCTGGCCTCCTTTTTCTTAAATCTGCAAGAATGCCCAGGGAACCCAGTGGTTTTCGAGAGATTTCACCGTATCACTCTGTCGATATTGAAATCACAAAGAAAACAACACTTATGGTGGGAACCGCATATTCTCCGGCGTCGCTTTCTGAACCATGGTGATGCCGTGGACACAACGAGCGCCGCTAGCGATTATTGATCGCGCATCGTGCGCCCGCGCCACCCGCCGGACAAGCCTGGGTAATCCGGACGGCTTTCCTGTAAGATGTAGCGGGAGGTTACGCCATTCGCCGCGAGTTCATCATTCTGGCAGTTACGATTCCGGTGATTTGCGCCCAAACTCCGCCGCCTGAATACCGGAAGACGGTCCTTCCGTTCCTCACGAAAAACTGCTTCGGTTGTCATAACGATAAGGCCCGTACCGCCAATCTGTCCCTCGAGACTTACCGCGCCGATCCCGCAGTCTGGGAAAAAGTGCTCGACAGGATCAGTTCAGGCCGCATGCCGCCGCCCGGAACGCCGCGGCCCCCAAGGGCGGATATCGCCGCGGCAACCGGCTGGATCCGGAATGCCGCCGGAATCGCGGATGCCCCGGCAAGAACCACGGCGCACCGGCTGAACCGCGTCGAATACAACAACACGATTCGCGATTTGCTGGGCGTTTCGCTGCGCCCCGCGGACGAATTTCCTCTGGACGACGCCGGATACGGGTTTGACAACATCGGGGACGTCCTGTCCGTCTCGCCGCTTCTGATCGAGAAGTATTCCGCGGCTGCAAGGAACGTCGCCCGCGTCGCCGTATATGGCGAAGCCGTTCCGCCGAAGCCGACGAAACTGATTCGTTTCCTGGGGAAGAAATCGCAGGATGACCCTTCATCGAATGCCCTGCCCTATTCCTATCGCGGCGCGCTGTGGGCAACGTACGATTTTCCGGCCGCCGGCGAATACGAGTTCCGGATGCGCGTCGCCAATTATCGGCCGCGCGACAAGTCGTCGCCGCGCCAGCGGCAATTAAGCCTCAAACGCGGACTCAGCGACGAGGAGAAGCGTGAACTGGCCGAATTGAACCGGCAGTCCGATCCCCCGGTAAAGATGGTGATGACGGTGGATGGCAAGCCGGTCCTGAGCGAGATCGTCGAGGGCAATATCGATTTTCAATACGCCCACGGAGAATCCGTGGCGCGGGTGAGATTATCCGCCGGCGAGCATTCGTTCCGCGCATCCTACCCGGAGTTCGCGGACATGGCGAATCCGAGAGACAACGTGAATCTCGACGGCCGGCGGAAACTGTTTATCGATTACATCGATATCGTTGGTCCGTTCAATCCGCAAAAAGATCCGCCGGCAAGCCGCGGGCGCATTTTCATCTGCGATCAGAAGACCTCGGAGTGCGCGGCGAAGATCGTCGAAAATCTGGAACGGCGGGCATACCGCCGTCCACCGTCGGCAGCCGAGGTTGAGGAGATGGTCCGACTGGCGACCCTGGTGCGGAAAGACAGCGGCTTCGATGAAGGCATCCGCGTGGCGCTGCAGGCCATTCTGATGTCTCCTAACTTCCTGTTCCGGATCGAGCGCAATC
>DASZUZ010000792.1:0-7705 GCA_035547415.1 Bryobacteraceae bacterium
TAGCCCAGGTGCCGCAGATAATGTGTCAGCAGCGTTCGCACGGAGTCCTCGTCTTCCGCCAGGAGGATCGTCTCGTTTCCGCGCGGCCGCGTGGCTTTTTCCGAGGTCTCGCCGGTACGGGGGAGATCGGGACCGGGAACGCGTGGCAAATAGATCGTGAATGTACTTCCTGCCCAGGGCGCGCTCTCCACGGTAATGTGTCCGCCGCTCTGCCGCAGGATACCGTATACCATCGAAAGGCCCAGCCCCGTCCCTTCACCCACATTTTTTGTGGTGAAGAAGGGTTCGAAGATGCGTGCCTGTGTTTGGGCATCCATGCCGCGACCCGTATCCCGGACGGTGATGCGCACGTATTCGCCCGGCGAAATCGCGTCGGGACCTTGCACTGGTGAATCGATCGGCGCTTTCGCCGTCTCGATGGTCAGTTGCCCGCCATCGGGCATGGCGTCTTGCGCGTTCACGGCGAGATTCATCAGGACCTGTTCGATCTGATTCGGGTCGGCGTGAATGCAGCCGGCATCCGGACCCAGCGCGAGCGTGACCTTCACCGACTCCTTGATGAGCCTGGTCAGCATCCGGCTGAACTGCGTGATCACGTCGTTGATATCGACGATCTTGCTTCTGAGTACCTGCCGCCGGCTGAAAGCAAGCAGTTGACGGGTCAGCGCGGTTGCGCGTTCGCTGGCGGATTTCACGGATTCGAGGCGGGAGCGAACCTCGCCCTCCTCGGTTTCGAGCATGACCAGTTCGATATTGCCGGAGATGACCGTCAGCAGATTATTGAAATCGTGCGCAACTCCGCCCGCAAGCTGCCCGATCGCCTGCATCTTCTGTGCGTGGCTGAGCTGCAGTTCCAGTTGTTTCTTCTCTGTGACGTCCTCCGCCAGAACGTCGATGAAGGAGACGGCGCCGCGTTCGTCGTGGACGGCGCGGCCGCTCAGCCGGACCTGGATCTCGCGCCCGTCCCGCCGCAGCCAGACACTTTCCAGTCCTTGCGCCACCCGGTGTTCGGCCAGCGCCTGCTTGAACTGTTCGAATGCTCCCGGGATAAAGATCAGAGGCAGGTCCCGGATCAGCAACTCCTGCTCGGAACTCGAATCGTATCCGAGCATATCGATCATCGCCCGGTTTACCTGCAACAGTTGTCCGCTGATGGTGGATCGGGCAATCGCGCAGGGCGCCTCATCGATCAGCGACCGGTAACTCTGCTCGGAGATGCGAAGAGCTCGTTCCGCGACCAGTCGCTCCGTCAAATCGACGGCGAGGCCCATGGTCCCTGCGACGTTGCTATCCGTCCCGCGCAACGGCCCGACGTAGGCCTGCAGTTCGCGACCGTTGATCTCCGCGAAGAAGCCGCGGCGGTTCCCGTTTAGAGCTGCGGCGTGGGCATTGGCTGCGTCTCGTCTGGTTTCCGGCCTCTCGAAAAGAGTATGAACCGGGCGGCCGGTATGAGTGACCGCGTTCGTTCGCGCGCCGTTGAGAACGCCGCCCGCAACGCTGGTCAGATTGAGTTCCGCATCCGTGGTCCAGAAGATCACCGGAACACTGTTCAGCAACGAAACTGCGAACGCGAAGGATGGATCCAGCTTCGATTCGGACGCTTCTGAAGGCATCTAACAAATTGTAAGGTCTGGAGCACTTTCCATGGAAAAGTCGGGAATACGCTCGTGCGATATGTTACATAATTTACACTTTCAGGAGATGCTTCTGGATCTTGCCCATGGCGTTTCTGGGCAGTTTCTCCACGAGGTGAAATTCGCGCGGGATCTTGAACGACGCAAGTTTATGGCGGCAGAGCGATTCGATTTCCGAGACCTCAACCCGGCTGCTGCAGACCAGCCACGCGACGGGAACCTCGCCCCGGACCGGATCCGGTCGGCCAGTCACCGCTGCTTCGGCGATGGCCGGGTGCTCTTCAAGGAACTCCTCGATTTCGCGTGGATAGATATTGAATCCGCCGGAGATAATCAGATCGCTCCGGCGGCCGGACAGCGTGTAATACCCGTCGTCAGACACTGTCGCGAGATCCCCCGTCCGGAACCATCCGTCCACGAAAGCATTGCGCGTTGCCTCCTCGCGGCGCCAGTAGCCCCCGAATACGTTGGAACCTCTCAGGTGCAACTCTCCGTCGACGATTTTTGCCGAGACTCCAGGCAACGGAAATCCTACGGTCCCCGCGCGGCGCTCTCCCGTGTACGGATTGCTGATATTCATGAGGGTTTCGCTCATTCCGTAGCGTTCCAGAATCGTATGCCCGAACAGTGCCCTGAAATCCTCGAAGACCTGAGGCGAGAGGGGAGCGGAGCCGGAAACGAACAGACGCATAAACGATCCGACCCCTTTCGCCGTTTCGGGATCGAAGCCAAGCAGTCGGACGTAGATGGTCGGCACGCCGAAGAACAGAGTCGGCCGGAATTCAAGGAATGTCCGGGCGGCGGTCTGGTGTTCGAACCGCTCGAGAAGGCGCATCCGGCAGCCGCTGATCAGCCAGCAGTGCAGCCCATTGCCGAGACCATGAACATGGAACAGCGGAAGCGCGAGCAACAGCCGGTCGGATTGCGTGATCTCCCAGCAGGCAAGCAGATTCACGGCGTTGGCGGCGAAGTTGTTGTGCGTCAGCACCGCGCCTTTGGACGTACCGGTCGTACCGGATGTGTAGATAATGCCTGCGGGCGCATCGCCGTCGAGGCAGATGGTGGGCCGCTCCTCTGGCATCGCCGCGGCGTGCGCGATCAGTTCGCCAGGCGTCCAGACCGGTATATCCGTCTCGATTTGCGCGTTTGTGACCAGCGCCCGGGGTTCGGCGTCCCGAAGGATATGCGTGATCTCGCGATCCCGGTAGAGAATATTGATCGGGACGAAGATGACGCCCAGCTTGATGCAGGCAAGCCAGATATCGATCATTTCGACCGAATTCACCAGGTAAACGCACAGCCGATCGCCCGGTATCAGTCCCCGGCGCAATAACAACTGCGAAAGGCGATTGCTCAGACGATCGAGATCGCCAAACGTCCAGGTCTCTCCGGCGAACTCGAGCGCGACGCGATCGCGGCGTCCGATCAGGGACTGGTCAAAGAGGTGTCAGAGGTTCATGGATGGTCGGCTGGTCCAAATCCAGTATCTTCCGGCTGGCATCCTGGCGGAACTCGTCCGGACGCCACCTCTATAATGAGAGCATCCCCTCAATGAGTGCTTCTACTGTGGATCTGAAGCAGACGATTAATCTGCCGCGCACTAACTTCTCGATGAAGGCCAATCTGCCGCAGGCCGAGCCCAAAATGCTCGCCCGCTGGGCCGCCGAAGACCTCTATGGCCAGATTCGACGGTCGCGCGCCGGCAAGCCCACCTATATCCTGCACGACGGTCCGCCTTACGCCAACGGCCGGATCCACCTCGGTACTGCCTTCAACAAAGTCATTAAGGATTTCATCGTAAAGTCAAAGAACATGGCGGGTTATGACTCGCCCTATGTTCCCGGCTGGGACTGCCACGGCCTTCCGATCGAACACAAGGTCGATCAGGAACTCGGCGGCAAGAAGGCCCAGATGTCCGCCGTCCAGATCCGCCGCGCCTGCCGGAAGTACGCCGAGAAATGGGTGAATCTCCAGCGCGAGGATTTCAAGCGGCTGGGCATCCTCGGCCAGTGGGATCGTCCTTACCTTACGATGAGCCCGAAGTACCAGTCGGTCATTGCGGGCGCGTTCGTCGACTTTCTCGACAAAGGCTACGTTTACAAGGGACTCAAGCCAGTCAACTGGTGCATCCATGACCGCACGGCTCTCGCCGAAGCCGAAGTCGAGTACGAGAATCACAAGAGCCCGTCGATTTGGGTTCGTTTTGCGCTGACCTCGGACCCTGCTGCCATCGCGCCCGAACTGGCCGGGAAACGCGTGTATGGTCTGATCTGGACCACGACGCCCTGGACGCTCCCGGCCAACCTGGCCATCGCGTACCACCCGAAATACGAATACCTCGCCGTTGATGTAAACGGAGACGTCTACATCGTGGCCGCTGATCTGCTCGAAGCCACCGCGCGAAACTGCCACTGGCCTGAAGGATCTCCGGTCATCGCCCGCTTCCGCGGCAGCGCGCTCGAACGCGCGGTATTCCGCCATCCGTTCATGGATCGCGATTCGATCGGCATTCTGGGCGATCATGTCACGCTGGAGCAGGGAACCGGCGCCGTCCACACCGCTCCCGGCCACGGACAGGAAGACTACGTTTCCGGCCAGCAATACGGACTCCCGGTTTACTGTCCGGTGGACGCCACGGGCCGCTTCTTTCAGGCGGAAGGTGCCCCCGGCGAAGTGCCGAGCCAACTCATCGGGAAAACGGTTTGGGAAGGCAACTCCATCGTTCTCGAAATCCTGAAGGAACGCGGCGCGCTGCTCGGTCTCGAGCACATCGACCACTCCTACCCGCACTGCTGGCGCTGCCACAACCCCACCATCTTCCGGGCCACCGAGCAGTGGTTCATCGGGATGGAAAACAACAGCCTGCGCGCCCGCGCGCTCGACGCCATTAAGGCCGTCAAATGGATCCCGGCATGGGGCGAGGAGCGCATCTCGAACATGGTTTCCGCCCGCCCCGACTGGTGCATCTCGCGTCAGCGCGTCTGGGGTGTCCCGATCGTTGTCTTCTATTGCGACCAGTGCCGCCATCCGCTCACCGACCGCAAAATCCTCGATTCGGTAGTCAATCTCTTCGCGGAGCATTCAGCCGATGTCTGGTTCGAGCGCGCGGCGATGGACCTGATTCCCGCGGGAACGGCCTGCGCGAAGTGCGGTTCCGCGACGTTCACCAAAGAAAACGACATTCTCGACGTCTGGTTCGACTCCGGCTCCAGTCACCTCGCGACCCTGAATGACGACTACGGCCTCCGCTGGCCCGCCGACCTCTACATGGAAGGCGGCGACCAGTACCGCGGCTGGTTCCAGAGTTCACTCCTGATCGGCGTCGGACTGCGGGACAGCGCGCCTTACCGCGAAACGGCCACGCATGGCTGGACTTTGGATGCCGACGGCCGGCCGCTGTCGAAATCCATCGGCAACGGCGTCGCGCCGGAAGAGATCATTCGAGACTACGGCTCGGAACTTATCCGTCTCTGGACTGCCTCCGTCGATTTCGTCGAGGATGTCCGAATCTCACCGACGATTCTGACGCGGCTCTCCGAAGCCTACCGCAAGATCCGCAACACCTTCCGTTATGCGCTGGGAAACATCCACGACTTCAATCCCGCGACGGATGCGGTGCCGGGCGAGCAGTTGCTCGAACTCGACCAGTGGATCCTCGTTCGCGCCGAAGAACTCGTTTCCCGTTGCCGCGTCTGGTACAACGAATTCGCGTTCCACAAGGTCTACCGCGCCGTGTACGACTTCGCGACGGTCGACCTGAGCTCCATCTACTTCGACGTCCTGAAAGACCGGCTGTACACGAGCGCCACGAAATCGCAGGCCCGGCGCAGTGCGCAGACGGCGCTGTACCGGCTGGCGCACGCGCTGGTTCGCCTCTTTGCTCCGATCCTCAGTTTCACCACGGAGGAGATCTGGCAGCACCTGGGGCAGACCGGCAGTGTTCACACCGCGTACTTCCCGGAACCGGCGGATCTCACCCAGGGCATCCACGCGGAACAACGCGAAAAGGTAGCAAACTGGAACCGGCTGATCGGCGTTCGTGAAAGCGTCCTCAAGAGCCTCGAGACGGCGCGGCAGGAGAAGTTCATCGGGGCGCCCCTCGAAGCGCGCGTCCGGCTCGCCGCCGATAACGACCTGTATCCTCTGCTGAGGGAATATGCGCCGGAGCTTCCCGGCCTATTCATTGTTTCTCAGGTGGAACTGAGCAACCATTCGGGCGAAGGTGTGGACGTGAAGATCGAACGTGCTCTCGGCAGCAAATGCGATCGCTGCTGGAAGTACACCGAGGACGTAGGCTCGTCGGCGGATCTTCCGACCGTCTGCGCGGCTTGCGCCGATGCGGTCCACGAGATTCTCAAGTGACCCGTCGCCTGATCGCGTTATTTACCGCCCTCGCCGTGTTTGTGCTCGACCGCTGGTCGAAGTCCATGGTCGAAGCGCACGTCGGAGCCTATGATACGAAAACCGTGATTCCGGGTTTTTTCAACATCATTCGCTCCGAAAATCCCGGCGTGGCGTTTGGAATTTTCGCGGACAGTTCCAGCCATTCGCGGACTCCGATCCTGGTAGCCGTCTCGGTCTTCGCGATCGCGATTCTCGCCTGGATGCTGTGGCGCATTGACCGGCAGGACAGTCTGACCGCGATGGGGCTCTCCCTGATCTTCGGTGGCGCCGTGGGCAACGTGTACGATCGTATGCACGCGGGCGTCGTCACGGATTTTCTCGATTTCTACGCCGGCGCGTACCACTGGTATACCTTCAACATCGCCGATTCCGCGATCTGCGTCGGAGCCGGCTTGCTGATCCTGAGCATGTTTCGCGGCAGCAGGACGAAAGTGGCCTGATATGTTTCCCCGACTATTTCAAATCGGAACCTTCTCCCTCCCGACCTATGGCCTGCTCGTGGCGCTCGCGTTTCTCTCGGCGCTCTGGCTGGCATCGCGCTTCGCGAAGCAGAAGGGGCTCAACTCCGAGAAGATCGTCAACCTCGGAGTGTACTGCGCGCTCGCCGGAATGCTCGGCGCGAAGCTGCTCATGATTGCCATGGATCCGGAATACCGCGCGCATCCGCTCGAGATCTTCTCGCTCGGGACTCTGCAGAGCGCGGGCATCTTCTTCGGTGGCTTCATCCTTGCGCTGGTCTTCGCATTCTTTTACATGCGGGCGCAACGATTGCCGGTCCTGCCAACTGCGGATGTCTTCGCTCCGGGGCTGGCGCTCGGTCATGGCATCGGCCGCCTCGGCTGCTTTGCGGCGGGCTGCTGCTGGGGAAAACCGACCAATCTGCCCTGGGCCGTGACCTTCACCAGCCAGGACACCACAACCGGCGTTCCGCTCGGCATTCCCCTCCATCCAACGCAGCTTTACGAGGCCTTCGGCGAAGGAATCATTTTCCTGATTCTGCTGGCGAAATGGAAGCGCCCGCATCAGGAAGGCTCCGTGATCGGCTTATACCTGCTCCTGTATGGCTTGCTGCGTTTCGGAGTGGAGTTCCTCCGCATGCACGACTCTTCGAATCCCCTCGGCGGACCTTTCACGCTTGAACAATGGATCTCGCTCGCCGTAGCCGCGGGAGGGGCCTGGCTGGTCTTTCACCGCACCAGCGGCGCGGTTCAGCGCGAAGTTCCCGCCACGTGAAGCTTTTGACCGCTCACCTGCGCCAATAATTCGGCCATGGTGCGTCCGGTGACCGGATCCCGCAGCCCGGGGTTCAGTTCCGCCAGCGGTTCGAGCACGAACCGGCGTTCGCGGAACCGTGGATGCGGCACTTCCAGCTCATTCGTCCGGATCACGGAATTCCCATAGAGAAGCACGTCGATGTCGATCGTGCGCGGCCCGTTCACGAGAAGCCGTTTCCGGCCCAGTTGCAGTTCGACCCGCTGAATACGGCGCAACAGTTGTTTCGGGAACAGATCGGTCTCGAACTCGGCCGCCATATTGAGAAACCAGCCCTGCTCGCGGAAGCCGATCGGCTCGGTTTCATACAGGTTTGACGTCTTCCGCAACTGAAGTTCCGGGGAATCCAGTTTGTCGAGGGCCGAGCGCAGAAAAGCCTCGCGGTCGCCCATATT
>DASZUZ010000793.1:0-3036 GCA_035547415.1 Bryobacteraceae bacterium
GGTGGGCGGCGTGGGGGCCTGCCTGGCGCGGCTGGCGGCGCGAGGATTGGCTCGCACGTTGTTCGCGATGGCGGCGACGCTTGCGCTGATTGCCCTGATGCTGCCTTCGGGCGCGCCGCCCTACCTTGCGCGGAACATGGCCATCGGCCATGGTGTCCTCGTGGTGTTGTTCACCGCCTCCGGTCTGCTGTTCCGGCACGCGAGTCTGGCGGGATTGGAGTAACGCCGGAGCCGGTTACACTCGGCCGCCGGTTCGACGCGCGCCGGAAAGCCATCCGCCAACGCAGGATCGCCGATCTGCTCGCGCGATCACCGGTTGCCGCGGCCGGCCGGGTTCCTCATCGAAAAAAACGGCAGGGCGCGCGTAGAATTGTCACCGTTGTCGACAATTCCTGCCATGGCTGGCCGCGCATGAGGAAACTCACCTGTCATCGCTTCGACCCCGCCTTGAGGCTTTGCCAGACCGGTCAGATCGGCTCTGTCTTTTCGCGCATTCGCTGTATTTAGTCCCATGCGCTTGTCGCGCGCCTCCACCATTCCCGGTGCGTCTTCTCCGTCGCGATTGAAGCTCCATTGCAGGCGCGGCGGCCCCAGGGGCAAGTCGTCGTTCTTCTGGTCATACATTCCTGTCATCCAGGTGTGCCACGTCTTGCCGTAGCTGTTGATCTTTTCCTTGAGAGCCTGTTTCTCGGCGATATCGGGAACGCCGGGGAGCCGCAACTGACCGGAGAGGACTTCGAAATTGTGTGGGTGCCAGTAAGCTTTTTCACCCTGCGGCAGAGTGTCGTACAGTTTCGCCGAAATAATATATTCGATACCCATCAGCCTCGAGTCAGCATTGTTGCCGTCGAACAGAACGCACTGAGCGAAGTCTTCATTCACCTGATTGCAATAGTGGTGCGCTTCCATCTGCATTCCGGGATCGTCTTTCGAAACGTGAAAGCCGTCCAGATACATGGAGATCTTGCTGACGGGCCCCTTCGACTGGACCAGGTTCGCGGCCGTTTCCAGCGCGCTTGTCCTGGCGGTCTCAGGTGAGCCGGGTGCGGTCTGGCCACTGCGCGGGCCCGTATTGCCGCCGCCGCAGCCGTTAATAGTCAGGAATGCCACTGCAACCAGCGTCGTGGGGAAAGATCGGGAATACACAGGTAACTCCCCTTCCCGTGGAGCAACTTGCTGGCCGCTGATGCGCTTGTAACCCGATTCATCGCCGACGATGCAGCGGCAGTTCCCGCAAAAGTTCGACGGTGAAAACCCTCCACGGCGATTTCGTACGAGTCAGGTGGTACGCGCTTTCGGATCGAAGAAACCCCCGGCACAAATCGCGCGCGCCTCCGCGTTTAAGACGTACTCTGCGCCACACAACCTTGACTGGCGCGTTCAGCCGCCGTGCAAAAGAGCCCTTGTTATATACTGCCCGGAGATGAACGTCTGGATCAAAAAGATCCATATCTACACCGGCCTCCTGAACTTTACGATCCTCTGTGTTTTCGGGCTCGCCGGACTCGTAGCCACCCTCGAAGCTCCCGACATCTTTGCGCCGGGGACGGTTCCCGTCACCAGCACCCTGCCTTTCCACGCTCCGGGTTCCGCTTCCGACCGGGAGGTGGGTGAAATGATCCGTGCGCAATTGCAGCCGCCGCACGCCGGAAATCCCTATGTTCACCGCGACGAGCAACATCGTCTCGTGGCCGACTTCTACAGCGTCAACGGTCTGGTCCGCGCGACGCTGCTCGAAGCAGAGGGCCGGTTGCAGGTCGAGACGCGCCGCAACAGCATCTGGCGGTTCTTCGATAACGCGCACGCCACCACCATTCGGGAAACGGCGTCCGGCTGGGCGCCCGGCGCCTGGGCCTGGTACATCGAGTTGTCCATCTGGTCCCTGATGCTGATGGCGCTCACGGGCGTCTGGCTGGGTCTCACGGCTCGCTGGCCATTCTGGTGGACAAAGGCGTCGCTGGTTGCCGGAACACTGGGCTTCGGCATTTTCTATTGGGTCCTGAAATGATCTACAAATTCCTGAGGCACACGCACCTTATCCTCGGCCTGCTGCTGTTCTGGTGCGTCATGATGTACGCCGTGAGCGCGGTCCAGATGGCGCACGCAATCCGCGTCACTCCGGTCGTGACGGAAAGCGACGTGATGGCGACACCGGGCCTCGACGCGAGGCAAGTGGCCAGCGAGCTCATGGAAAGCAAGGGGCTCTCGGGCGAGATGGGCAAAGTCACGACTCTTCCGGGCGGCTATGGATTCGCGCTGACCCGCGCCGGCGGCGAGACCCGGATTACTTACGATCGTTCGACCGGCAAGACACATCTCCGTGTCTCCGATACCGGCGTCTGGGGAGTCCTGAATCGCCTCCATCATTTTCACGGTCTTCGCAATCCCTCCGGCGTCCGCAACCTGTGGGGCTGGACCGTGCTGATTACTTCGCTGGGCCTCCTCGCGCTGGGCGCCACCGGGATTTACATGTGGTTTAAGCTCTACAAGGAACGCACCATCGGCGTGGTGCTCCTGAGTCTGAACCTGGTGGTTTCGCTCGGTCTGCTGATCGCCTTACGCATGTGACCCGGGAACCGGTGGACGGGAGCATCCACGGCCCGGTCCGTTCTGATTTCCGGTAGCTCTCCGCAGAAGCGACGCGGGCGAATGTCCGCATCCAAGGGTCCCGCGTGTGAACGAGTGCCACTAGCGAAACGGTCGAACCAGTCATACGTCAGGCTGGCATCGCCGATGTCACTCATGGACAGCGGCACATCTGCAGACGATCCACGAACACCCGTGCTCCGGTAGTGGGATCGATCATGAATACTCCAGCCGGGTCCGCAAAGCGTTCAACGGATGAAACGCTTTCAACATGTCGTTTGCGATCCGGAGTTCCCCGGATACTATCCCAGTGACTGAAGCAGACGCCGTTCAGCAACCCTCTCCACAACGTTCAGCCGCAGAACGCTGCAGGTTACCTCGCCCACATCCGTGAGCGGCTCAATCAGAGCTCCATTGAGCCGAAAGTGATCGGTCCAGGCGTCTTCGCGG
>DASZUZ010000794.1:0-4236 GCA_035547415.1 Bryobacteraceae bacterium
TCTGGCGCTACAATGAGTGCCAGATGACCAGTCTTTTCGATCTCGAACTGAAGCGTTTGGGCGGCGAAAGAGGTCTGGGGCGCCGCGTTCGGCACGAAGCTGACCTCTCGGACGCGATCCGCGATGGATTTTCATCGCGTGTTCTCGATTCGCTTATGCAATCCTCCGGGCTGAGCCTGAAGGAAATTGCGGACAGTGTTGGACTTCCGGTCCGGACATTGCAGCGCCATAAGAGCGAAGGACGGTTCGATGCCGCGGAATCGGATCGCCTTTACCGGCTCGCGCACATCCTTGCCATGGCCGAGCGCTATCTGGGAGATCGCGAAAGAGCCCTCAAATGGATTCGTTATCCCATTGGTGCGCTGGGCGGGACGGCTCCTTTGCAGTTCCTCGATACGGAGCCGGGGACGCGAATTGTCGAGCAGATCCTGGGCCGCATCGCTTACGGCGGAATTAGTTGAAGAGGGTCTTCCGGATCCTGCTTCGCGAGTTTACGAGATCGGCGTATGACGGTGAGGGTAGTTATCTGTTTGGCGGGCGGTGGTCGAGTCCGGGGACGAGAATTGTCTATGCTTCCGAGTACCAGTCGCTGGCCATGCTCGAATATCTCGCTCATCTCGATCCAGGGCAACCGATGCGCGATCTCGTGCTTGCGTGTGCCGATATTCCGGAAGATGTGAGCCGGACCGCTATCTCTGTCAATCAACTACCGGAAGGCTGGAATGCGCCGATGGCTCCCGAGTGGCTTGCGCGCTATGGCGACCAGTTCATTGCCAATGGGGCTTCGGCGATTCTGATTGTGCCGTCAGCCATTGTGCCGGCAGAATGCAACTACCTGCTCAATCCCCGCCATCCTGATTTCAGAAGAATCGTGCTGGGACAGCCGCAGGATTTCTGGTTGGATCCACGCCTGCCCGGTGTCTCGCGCGAGAATTGAACCTATGGAACTCGGCCTCCAGGGCAAATCCGCGATGGTTCTCGCCGCCAGCAAAGGTCTGGGGCGCGCCTGCGCGATGGCGCTGGCTCGCGAGGGCGCGAATGTCGCGATCGGTTCGCGCGCCCGCCATCCGCTCGAGCAGACAGCGGATGAGATCCGTCATGCGACGGGCGCTCACGTCATTTCGCACCCGGTGGACGTGACGAAGCCGGATGAGGTCAGAAGCTTTTTCGATCATGCGGCGGGCGCGTTCAAGCGAATCGACATTCTGGTCAACAACGCGGGAGGTCCTCCATTCGGACCTTTCGAACAATTCGACGACGACGCGTGGCACAAAGCGCTCGAACTGAACCTGATGAGCAGCGTGCGCTTTACTCGCCTCGCGCTGCCGGGAATGAAAGCGGCGGGCTGGGGACGGATCATCAACATCGTGAGTCTGGGGACAAAGAGCGTTCTGCCCGGATCCGTCCTGTCGACGGCCGGGCGACTCGGCATCATCGGAATGGCGAAGCTGCTTTCGGACGAGGTCGCTCCGTTCGGAATTACCGTCAACAACGTCGCATCCGGCATCATCCTGACGGACCGCGTTCGACAGACCTCGCTCAAGCAGCGAATGGACCGCGGCATGGACGAGAAGGCCGCGCTTGAAGATCTCGCGCAGACGATTCCCGCGAAGCGCGTCGGGATGCCCGAGGAACTGGCCGCACTGGTCGCATTTCTCGCTTCCACGCAGGCCGGCTACATCACCGGATCCACCATCCCCGTGGACGGCGGCATCGTGCGGTCGATTCTGTAAACTGTCAGTGAATGCCCGATAACAGTTTCGACGTGGTTTCTCAGATCGAGATGCCGGAGGTCAGTAACGCCATCCAGCAGGCGACTAAAGAGGTCACCACGCGGTTCGATCTCAAAGATTCGAAATCGAAGATCGAACTCAACGAGAAAGACAAGAAGATCACTCTTTCGAGCGCCGACGATTTCAAGCTGAAGGCCGTCACGGAGATTCTGCAGCAGAAGCTGGTAAAGCGCGGCGTGCCGATCAAAAATCTCACTTACGGGACAATTCAGCCCGCGGCCGGTTCGACGGTCCGGCAGGAGATCACGCTGCAATCCGGCATTTCGGTGGAAAAAGCGCGCGATATCGTCAAAAAGATCAAGGACAGCAAGCTGAAAGTGCAGGCCTCGATTCAGGGCGATGTGGTGCGGGTGAGCGGGAAAGACCGCGATACGCTCCAGCAGGCGATCGCGCTGTTGCGGGGCAGCGACTTCGGGATCGAACTGCAGTTCACGAACTACCGGTCGAGCTGACGTGCCGCGCCGAATCGAATCCCATTCCATCGCCGGACCGGCGGGGCGGCTCGAGGCTTTGCTGGAGGAGCCGGACGAGACGGCTCCGATTGAGGCTTGCCTGGTTTGCCACCCGCATCCGCTGTACGGCGGGACGATGCACAACAAGGTCGTCTACCGGATGGCGCGCGGGCTGCGCCGCTCCGGGAGCGTCGTGCTGCGCTTCAATTTCCGCGGCGTCAACCTGAGCGAGGGTGTCCACGATCACGGCTACGGCGAAGTAGAAGATGCCCGGGCGGCGCTGGATTTTCTCCGGGAGCGCTATCCGGAACTGCCCTATGCGCTGGCGGGATTTTCGTTCGGATCGCGCGTGGCCCTGCGGCTCGGCTGCTCTCTGCCGGAACCCCGGCCCGTCCGAATCATCCCGGTGGGCTTCCCGACGACGCGCGGCAACTACGAATATTTCGACAAATGCACTCTGCCGAAGTATTTCGTGCAGAGCACCCATGACGAGCACGGGCCAAAGGAAGCGCTCGAAGCCGCGTTCCGGACGTTTGCCGATCCGAAGCGGCTCGAATTCATCGAAGCGCAGGACCATTTTTTTGCGGGCGCGCTCGAGAAGCTTGAAGACACGATCGCCGCGTTGCCTCGCTGAGATATTATTCTCGCTGTGCTGAGCAGAAGATCCGTGCTGTCCCTTGCGGCGGCGGTCCCGCTGCGCGCGTTCGCCGCGCCCACCGGCAAAGTCAGGATTACCGGCTTTGAGATCCATAAGGTGTCCGTCCGCTGGCGGGACCTGATGTTCGTCGAGGTTCACACGGATGCCGGCATTACGGGCCTGGGCGAAGCGACGCTCGAAAGCCGGACCGATATCGCGGAATCCGTTCTGCGCTGGCTCGAGCCCGAGTATGTAGGTCTCGACCCCGCCGGTCCTGAGGAACACTGGAACCGCGTTTACTATGTCGCGACGCGGTGGCGAAACGGCCCTGCACTGATGACGGGTCTTTCCGCGATCGACATGGCGTTGTGGGATATCGAAGCAAAGCGACTGGGCGTTCCTTTGCACCGCCTGCTGGGCGGCGCCATCCGAAACGAACTGCGTGTCTATTTCACGCACTGGGACGCCTCAATTCCCAAAGAGAAGCGAGTTGCCGCGGCGCTTGCCGATCTCGCCGCGAAGACGCGCGAGCAGGGTTGGACAGCCGTCAAGTACACGCTTCCGCAGGCCGAGAGCGAACTCGAGCGAATTGACAGGGATGCCGCTGAACTCGCCGCTGTCCGGAAGGTGTTCGGCTCCCACGCTGACATCGCGCTCGAGTGTGCGGAGACATTTTCGGTCCGCACGGCGATACAGTTTGCCAGCGCAATTGCGCCGTACCGGCCGCTCTTTCTGGAAGAACCCTCGTGGCGCGAGAATCCTGCGGGACTCGGCGAGATTGCGGCGAAAAGCCCGGTTCCCATCGCGACCGGCGAGGGTCTGTTTTCGCGCTATGAGTTCAAGCAGTTACTCGACGTGAAAGGCGCGGCGATCATCCAGCCGGATGTCATGCACGCCGGAGGCATCACTGAACTGCGCAAGATCGCCAACATGGCCGAAGCCTACGGCGTCGAAGTCGCGCCGCACCAGTGCAGCGGCCCGATCGCTCATATGGCGTCGATGGCTGCGATGTCGGTCTGCCGGAACTTCGTGATTCACGAGTGCGAGGGCGCGGATAACGAACTCTTCCGCGAGATGACGGAAGGCACGTATCCAACACAAAAGAACGGCAAGGTACGCCTGCCGGATGCGCCCGGAATCGGCATCAAAGTGAATTTCGCCGAGTTCAAACGCAGATGCCCTTACAAGGCAATCCGGTCGAAGGCTCAGGTCAAGGTTTAAGGGTATCCTGTACCCAGAGAGACGTTCCATCACCGGGAAGACATGTTCTGCACGCGGTGCGGTACAAAACTCGAAGATTCGGCCCGCTTCTGCACTTCGTGCGGTAACCCGACCGGCCTGGTGACCGCGCCGC
>DASZUZ010000795.1:0-1973 GCA_035547415.1 Bryobacteraceae bacterium
GTGACTATCCGGGATTCCCGTCAACCTCTTGAAATTATTAGCCTTAAGGTTAGCAGTGAGTTGTCTGGAGAAAAAATGCAGATTTGGAACAGAGACGCGCTTCACAAACTGACCGAAGAATGTATGCGTGGATCCAGACTCATTGTAGTCTCGAATCGCGAACCCTACATTCATACCAGAGAATCTGGCCGGATTCGTTGTAAAACGCCCGCCGGCGGGTTGACTTCAGCTCTCGATCCGATTCTCCGGGCCGCCGGGGGCGTCTGGGTGGCGCACGGGAGTGGCGATGCGGACCGCGACGTCGTGGATACGCGCAGCTGTGTGCGTGTTCCACCGGAAGCTCCCTCTTATAAGCTGCGCCGTGTGTGGCTTCCGGGGCGCATTGAGGATGAGTATTATCACGGACTCTCCAACGAGGGTCTCTGGCCGCTCTGTCATGCGGCCTTCCACCGGCCCACCTTCGCCCTGCAGCATTGGGAAAGCTATCGGGAAGCGAACAGAATCTTCGCCGAAGCGGTGCTGGAAGAAGCGGATGGCAAACCGGCGTTCGTTTTCGTTCAGGATTATCATCTCGCCCTGCTCCCGCGGATGCTGAAGAAGAGAAACAGCAATCTCACGGTGGCGCAGTTCTGGCACATACCCTGGCCCAACCGGGAAACCTTCAGAGCGTTTCCGTGGAAGGAGGAACTGCTGGACGGCATGCTCGGCAATGACCTGCTCGGCTTCCACGTGAACTATTACTGCTCGAACTTCATCGAGACGGTCGAACGCAATATCGAATCCCTCGTCGATTACGAACACGGGCGCGTCAGCCGGAATAGCCATGTCACCTCGGTCCGGCCGTTCCCGATCAGCATCGACTTCGATGAGCAGGTTGCCATGGCCACGCGGTCGCAGCTCGGCGACGTGACGTCACCCTGGCTCGAAGAACTGGGTAAGGCGCCCGAAATTCTCGGTATCGGAATCGACCGGATCGATTACACCAAAGGAATTCCGGACCGGCTCCACGCCGTCGACCGGCTGCTCGAGGAGCATCCTGAATACATCGGCCGGCTCGTATTTCTTCAGGTCGGCGTGCCGAGCAGAACCGCCATCGGAGGGTATGAGGATCTCAACCAGCGCTTAATCTGGCAGGTTGAGTCCATCAACCGGAAGTGGGAGCGCGGCTCGTGGAAGCCCATCGTTTTCGTACGCCGCCACATCGACCGTCAGGCGCTCACCGCGCTTCACCTGATGGCCGACTTCTGCGTGGTCAGTTCGCTTCACGACGGGATGAATCTGGTCGCAAAAGAGTTTGTGGCGAGCCGTATCGACGGAGACGGAGTCCTCATCCTGAGCGCGTTCACCGGCGCGGCGCGGGAACTGACGGATGCCCTGATCATCAATCCCTTCGCGGTGGATGAGATGGCGGAAACAATCCATCACGCGATCAATATGCCCGCCCTCGAGCGCCGCCGTCGGATGAACCGCATGCGGGCGATCGTTTCGGCGAGCAACGTGTACCAGTGGGCCGGAAGTATTCTGCAATCGATGTCGGACATCGCAGCCGAAAAAGCGGCGTCCCTGGCTCCCCGAAAGGAGCGGCTCGTCGTCTTCGCCGGAGCCGCGCGATGACGCACTGTCTCCAGGCCTTTTCGGAGATCGATGCGGCGCTGAGCGGCGCCCGGCGGATCCTCATCGCCAGCGATTTCGATGGAACTTTGTGCGCGATCGAGGACACGCCGGCCAAAGTCCGGCTGACCGCGCGGATGCTGGCCATCCTGCGATCGATCGTCGCGTGTGAGCGTCTTGAACTGGCTGTGATCAGCGGCCGTTCTCTTGAGGAGCTGACACAGTTGGTTCCGCTCGACATCCCTCTGGCCGGAAATCACGGTCTTGAAATATCCGGACCGCGGCTCTCCTTTGTCCATGCAGCGGCGCTGGGGCTTCGTCCAAAACTGCGGAGCGCGTGCGATGCCCTGACGCGCGAATTG
>DASZUZ010000796.1:0-3628 GCA_035547415.1 Bryobacteraceae bacterium
CCACATTCAATGCCGCATACTTCGGGCTGCGTTCTCCCCTCAATGCAGCGGCAGTCACCCTGTTGTACAGCGCCGTCACGGCAGCCTCACTGGACATCGCATGGCGGCGGATGCGCGATCCGGCCGCGGCGCTCTCGCTCGCCACTACCGCGCTCTGGCTCATGGTGGCCAATCCGCTGGCAATCGCCCAGGCCTCGTGGAATCATGATCCGTTCTGGAACGCCGGCCCCTTTGCCGAGCCGAAGCCGGAGTGGCTGAAAAGGCCCTAATCCGGCCAGAACGCCCGGCGCGCCCGAATGCGAACGTTTCCGCGGAGCGGCAGCGAGACGTCGATCCGGTGCATGCCGGAATCCGCCGGCGCGGATTCCGCGCGCTGCGGAAAGCTCAGGATGTACTGGCTATGGACCTCCACGCCTAACTTCTCGATCGCCTTTTCGATCCCGCGTTGTCTCAGAAACGGGTAATCCGCGCCTCCCGTCGCCTCGGTGAGGGCCTGCGCGGCATTGACTTGTCCCATGCGGGTGAGTTCGTTGAATAACGTGAGAAAGCCCAGTCCCGCGGGCGATGCGGGCTGGCTGCCGGCCGAGACGATCAGGTTGGATGCGTACGGCGAGTAATGCGCGGCAAAAACCTCAATATTGTGGCGTCCGATTTCTTCCATGATCTGCTGAAACGACGCTTCGCTTCCCCGGTCGCGGGCCTCGGAGATGAGCAGAAGCACCCGGCGTCCTTTGCGGTCCCTGAGGCGGTCCGAGATCCGGGCGATGGCGTCAAACATTCGGGCCTCGGTTCCGGGCGCCGGTTGCAGGCCGTCGATCGCGGACTGGATCGGGGCCGATTCGGATGTGAAGTCCTGGAGCCATCGGATCTGGCTCTCGAACGCCACGACGGCGGCCTCGCCACGGCGACCGATCACGAGCGGCTGGATCATGCCGCCGATACGGCGAATTTTTGCGATCGCCGGTGTGGAGATTCCCGCGGTCTGGATAGCGATCGCAAGCGAAATCGGAGCCGCGCCGCCGTCAAAAACATCCAGAGCGATTTGGCGCGGAATGCCGTTATCGAGAAGCTGGAAATCGCCGACAGTCAGGCGTTCGACGCTCTGGCCACGCTGATCCGTGACGCTCACCGGTACCTGGATCACCTTTGTATCGGCACGGAAGTTCGGCGCCGGATCCGGCGACTGAGCGATGGCGCCGGCGAGACAGCAAATCAGATAACCGGCAGCATGGCGCACACGAGGCATGCTCGATGCTGTTATATCTCATTCCGCCGGTGCGTTACGAGCAGGGTGCCGGCGACAGGGCCGGGGACAGGCCAGAGGCGCTCCCCCATAAATGTTCCGTCAGGACATATGGCGCCATCGCGCACGCCACGGTCCGGATGACAGGGACAACAACGCTGTTTCCGAACTGCTTGTAGGCCTGCGTGTCGGAAACGGGGATCCTGAACGTGTCGGGGAAACCCATCAGACGGGCGCATTCGCGGGGTGTCAGACGGCGCGGGTTCCTGCCTTTGCCACGGCTCACGAGGATTTCGGAACCGTCCTTGAAGTAACGGGCCGAAAGTGTTCGGGCGACGGATTCGCGGTCCACCAGACCGAAACCGAAACCATTGCCGGCCCGGCGATGTTTCTCCGCGTAGGCTTGCAGGTACGCCCATAGTTTGTCCGTCAGCACGTATTTGGGATTTACCTTCGCTTTGGGGCCGGATGTATAGGGCTCTTCCGCCGGTTCCGACCCGTCTTCCGGATGGAGAATCGAGCCGAGCCGCGGACCCTGGGCGGGCAGTTCCAGATCGTCAAAGCGGAAGCCGGCGTCTTCCCGGAAGCCCGCGATCAGGATTCGTTCGCGATGCTGCGGCACGAAATGCTGGCCGTCGATCACTTTCGCGTCGATACGATAGCCGAGTTCGTCGGTGAGCGTTTCGCGGATCACGCGGAAGGTATGGCCCCCGTTATGGCTGACAAGGTTCTTTACGTTTTCGAGAAGAAACGCCCGGGGGCGTTTCGCGGCGATGATCCGCGCGACCTCGAAGAACAGCGTGCCCTGGGTCGCGCATGCGAACCCGTGCGGACGGCCGAGGGCGTTCTTCTTGCTGACGCCCGCGATGGAGAAAGGCTGGCAGGGAAAGCCCGCGAGCAGGACGTCGTGATCGGGAATCCGATCGGTCCCGACAGAAGTGATGTCGCCGGCGAAACAGTCGTCATCGCCTTCGTAATTGGCGAGGTAGGTTTTCTTTGCCCAGGGGTTCCATTCGCTCGTGAAGACGCATCTGCCCCCGGCGTGCTCGAATCCCGCGCGCATGCCTCCGATGCCGGCAAAGAGATCGATAAAGGTAAACCGGCAAGGGGACATGCTCGAAGACATGATGTCGTTTCAGTATGCCAGTTGTCCGGAACGGGCCTGCCGAGCGGGGGACCGGCGGCGGGGCCAGTCGTTTATTTCAGGGTGATCTCGATCAGGGCCAGCGCCTGTGGGGCGAGAGTCACCTTTGTTCCGTGGAGCGGGCGAGCGGCCGGAAGCTGCGCGGCGGCGCGAAGTTGGGCCTGCTGTTCGCGCGTCGGGAAATCGGGCTTTCCCATTTGTTCCCACTTCGTGAGCGCCGAGCCGGAGTCGCGATCGACCTGACGGATACGAATCGATCTGGCGCCCGCGACTTTCAAGTCGAATTCGCGCGCCGCGGTCTGTTCGCCGGGCTCGGCATAGTTCCAGATCGCGAGCGCGATGGAACCGTCGGGGCGGCGGGTGGCAATGGCGTTTTCGGAATCGAGGGGGATGCGCTGCGTGCCCAGTTCGTGCAGGAGCGTAAAAGCGTTGTACGCGGCCTTCGGGATTCCGCCGGCGGCGATCAGCCCGTAGCCGCCGTAAAAGGGCCTCTGCGCGACGCCCTGCTCTTCAAAGACGTCGGAGAGAGACCAGTAAGACATGAGCTGCGCCAGGCCGTCGCATTCGCGGATGTTGTTCGCGAGCCACGGCCCCATGAACGGCGAATCCGTGACGTTCGCGTCGTTCAGGTACGTGGCGTTGTATTCGCTCCAGATGATGGGGAGGTGCGGCACCGGGGACTTTTGGACCTCGTCATGAACCTTGCGGGCGGCGCGGGCGACCATGTCGCGGCGCGGGATCTTTTCATGCGTTCCGAAAACGTCTTCGGCGCTGTCGTTGCCGTAGACGTGCGTAGTCACGAAGTCCACGGGCACTTTGGATTGCACGCAGTGTTCGATGAAAGGCGTGATCCACGCGGCCTGCGCGGTCGCCGGGCCGCCAACGCGGAGTTGCGGGTCGACGCTTTTCACCGCGCGGGCCGCGTGGTCGTAGAGTTCGAAGTAGGTGGATTGTTTGGGCTGGCCAGTCCAGAAGTCGATGTTGGGCTCGTTCCAGACCTCGAAGTACCATTGGCGGACCTCTTCGGCGCCGTAGCGCTGGATGAGGTGGCGCGTGAATGCGGCAACCAGGTCGGCCCAGCGGTTGTAATCGCTCGGGGGATTGGGGAGCGGCTTGTACCAGAAGGCGTGGGGCGTCTGTGAGGCCGCCAGTCCGCGAGGCATAAAGCTCAGTTCCACGAATGGCCGGACTCCGTTGGCGAGCAGGCCGTCGTAGATTTCATCGATGTAGGAGAAGTTGTA
>DASZUZ010000797.1:0-1837 GCA_035547415.1 Bryobacteraceae bacterium
AACGCGAAGTCGCGTGTCCGCTGGCGTCCAGCGGTTCTCGTCAAGATAAAAATCCGCTTCGGGCCTCTCCTGCGAGCACCCGAAGCGGATGTAAGTATCGATTCCGAATTTAGTGAACGCCGCCCAGCAGCCAGAACAGAAGCACGATCAGGATAATCGTCCCGAGTCCCACTCCCGCCCCGCCGCCGTAGCCCCAGCGGCCGTATCCGTAATAACCCCCGCCGGCGCCAAGCAGCAGGAGAAGCACGATGAGTAATAAAAGCATGACTTGTCCCTTTCCGGGAGATTTACCTTTTCCCAGCCGCGACCAGGGCAATCCCACCAACGACCAGCACAGCGCCCGCGATGGGCGAGAGCGGCACGTGATGTTTCTTCTCCACGGAGGCGTGCAGCGGGCCCACGTCCACAACCTTGTCGCGGGTGGTGTACGTAATGCCTCCCCAGATGAAAGCGATTGCTCCAATTACGATCAGAACCAGGCCAGCGGCTTTCACTCCTTTTAGTTCTCCCGCTGCTGGTAATGCAATCAAACGCCCAATTCGGCTATCAATGGACTTTAGAGGACTTCGCGGCAATCGCCTGCTGGCGCAGTTCCTTTACCGCCTGGAACCAGTCCTCATCGGGGGAACCATGCCCGCCGCCGCGCTGTTCCCAAAGCTGGTAAGCGCGGCGCGCGATCTCCTCATGACCGAAGGTATGCATCGGCCCGCCCGTATGCTCCTGCTGGACCTGTTCGCGCTCCTGACGCGAGAGCTCCGTTGGCGTGAGGTGTTCGGCGCGGCCGGTTAATTCCGCGGTGCGATGCGCGTGGGCAGCCGCGTCCTGCAGCTCCGCGGCGCGCTGATGATTTTCGTAATGCGATCCGTTGTTGCGGCGTGTAGACATCGATTCTCGTTTTCCTCCAGCCAGGTCAGACAGGCAAAATGCGGTCCAAACCCCAGGCCATCGGATAAAATCAAAATTGGCGTCCGATTCGGTTTCTCCGGCCCGGCGTTATCTCGAACCATTCCTATGACGCAGCCCAGGCTGGACGTAGTCGCGATATACCCAGGCTCGTTCGATCCCATTACTTCGGGGCATCTCGACGTCATCGAGCGCGGCTCGAAAATGTTCAGCCGGGTCATCGTCGCGGTCCTGCAGAATGAGGCCAAAAAGCCCCTCTTCACGATCGAAGAGCGGATGGAGATGCTGCGCGAGAGCCTCCAC
Organism: Bryobacteraceae bacterium; assembly: GCA_035547415.1. Lineage (GTDB taxonomy): Bacteria > Acidobacteriota > Terriglobia > Bryobacterales > Bryobacteraceae > BOG-234. The sequence continues at coordinate 1,207 of DASZUZ010000797.1, forward strand.
GGCATGTCCGGTGTGGAGGTCGGTACCTTTAGAGGGCTGCTCGCCGACTATGCGGTGGCCCGCAACGCCAGCGTGATCCTCCGCGGCATCCGCGCCATCTCCGATTACGAATACGAGCTCCAGATGGCCCACATGAACAGGCGCCTGCGTCCCGGGCTCGAAACGGTCTTCCTGCCCGCGGGGGAAAGCTTTTCCTTTATCAGCTCGCGCATGGTCAAGGAAGTGATCTCGCTCGGCGGCAACATTTCGGGACTCGTTCCGCAACCGGTGGAGGAACATCTGCGCCGGGGCATCGCGAAGTACAATCGCTAGACGGCCGATTAGAAACGTCTTTATCAACTACTCACATGACACCAACACCCAGTAAACCCGCAATCGCCGATCGCATCTCGCTGATCAGCGTCTCTTCGACCATGAAGGTCATGGCCGATGCCGATAAGCTCCGCCGCGAGGGAGTCGACGTCGTCGATTTCAGCGCCGGCGAACCGGACTTCATCACGCCCCGCAACATCTGCGACGCGGCCATCGCCGCCATCAACGCAGGCTACACCAAATACACGCCGGCCGGCGGCACCGCCGAGGCGAAGAACGCGATCGTGGCGCGCCACAAGGCGGAATTCGGTACGGACTA
>DASZUZ010000798.1:0-4215 GCA_035547415.1 Bryobacteraceae bacterium
GGGAGCGCCGGCGGCCGATTCTCCAAAGAATCCGTCATTGCAGTAAAACTGAGTCGCCGTCACATTGCCGAATGGAGGATCCAGGCTCATGCCTGCCCCGTCCAGAACAGGCGCCGGATCGATGACAAAGTTGTAGTTGATGGTGTAATTCGCGGTCTGTCCCATATCTACCGTAAACGGTTCATGGGAAACCTGACTGAAGTTGAATCCGTTCGTCGCGGGCGTCACGAGAATCTGACTGGCGGAATCGAGAAGCGCGTCGCCCGTGCCTGACGCGGAAAATCCGAAGCCGCTGAAGTTGAGGATGCCGACCGAACAGGACCCGTCCATCTGTTGATACGCCAGCAGGTTGGCGATACCGCACGGCGGCGCGAGCGACTCCGCGCGCGCTACGGAGGAAGAAGAGACCGTAAACGAGAGAAAGATCGCAGCAGATAAGAACCGCATAAGCGTAGACGGCTCAGTATAACCGCGCTCCCGAAACTGTCAATTACCGCGACCAGGATGGAAAGATATAAAAAATACCGAAGAATGACTTACTACTCGGAGCAGATGTTAGTTCGAGCCCGATTTCGGGACAGATTGGTAGAACCCTCCTCCCACCGACCTCATTACTGCGCCCCACAATGCGCGCCCCAACTCCGGCAGTTCCTCCATGTGAACCGGAATCGACTGCACATGCAACCCTGCCATCTCATCGTCGGTGTTTGGCCCCCACTGAACCCGCTGCGGCGGCGAATGCGGGTTGCGCGGATTGGCGGCGGAGTTATCGTAGACGAATTCCATCTCGATACGCGTGTCCGCGGGCAGGCGGATGGGCGTCGCGTACCGGTACTGATCCTGCCAGTTGAAATCCCAGTCGCGGATGTTCAGCAGCCACCGCTTGCGACCGTCAGGCAGGACGGCCCAACCGCGCATCTCCCGGCAGAGCAGGTGAGCATGCGGAATGATGCCGACCGCATCCACCGCGATCGGTATCGTGAAGTGTTGCCGGACGACATAATGCGCATCGCCCGGCGGGATATCGATCGAGCGGGAAGCCAGTCCGACGTCAACGACGCGTCGCGTCGGGGGCTCGTCGGTGAAATAGAAACCGACGCGCCAGCGGTCCTGTTCCGGCTTGCCGTCGGGGTGATAATGCACCTGCGCCACCAGCCTCGAATTGGCCTGCAGCGGAAGGGCAGCGCCGTCCAGCATCCGGATCGCTTCGTTTCCGGGCGACCAGCCGCCAATGCCCAGCGTGGGCAGCAATCCGATCGTGCCGAAGCAGGAATAGCGTGGTTGGCGCGCTAAATGGCTCGCATCCGTGAACAGCAGCGCGTGATGAACCACGCGCCGGTTCGATGGACGGAACTCGACTGCGCGGATATACCGGTTTCGTGGAACGTTCATCGGGACCACGAAACATTCGTACAGATCCGGTCCGTCAGGTGGGATCTCCATGGGGCTGGGGAGTTCAATAACCAGGTCGGGTTTTCCCAATTGCCAATCCGCCTTGAAGACCGGCGCTGGCGGCGCATTCTTCGGGTTCCCTTCCGGCGCCCCTGCAGCCGCCCACTTTTGGATCACCTGGATCTCGGCGAGTGTGAGCCGGCGTTCACCGGCAAAGTGGCCGAAGCCTTCAACCGGCTTCCACGGCGGCATCAGCCTCGTCCTTGCCGCCTCGGCAATCAGCTTCGCTCGCGGTTTGGCATCGGCATAAGTGAGTAGAGAAAATGGAGCAACTTCGCCCGCATGATGGCAACCCACGCAGTGCTTATAAAAAATCGGCGCGACGTCTCGGTAAAAGTTTGGAGTTGGCGACGGCGACGAGGCGGCGGCAAGCAACGCGGCAACGAAGAGGGTACCCATGGGTGCAACGTTCCGGTGCCAGATGTCACTTCCTGTTGATGGAAGCATACTGTACAGCCGGAACATTCCGTGTTAATAATGAAGTGTAGCGCCCGCGGGGACCTGGTTTCAGCCGTCTCGCTTCAGTGGTTGCCCGCAAGCTCTTCCAGTTACAGTCAGCAATCCAGAATTTAGCTAGAGCGCCCGGACTCCCCGTCTGCATCAGGCGCAATGAGAAACAGGAGTTTTGATCCGCATGGACTCCGATCGTAAGTACCGGCAACGAGGTTATAACGACAGTGGGCCATCGCCGAATGGCAATGGCAATGGGCAGAAACCCAGACCCGCCGGACCGCGTCCCCCGATCGATATCACTGGCCCGCGCCTGCCGCGGCTGGTCCAGGCAGTTACCGCCTCCCGGTGTTATAGCTGCTCCACGACGTTGCCGCCAGGCACCGTATTCAACGGCCCCTGCCCGAAGTGCGGGGTCCAACTGCACTGCTGCAAACAGTGCTCCCATTTCGAGCCTTCGACGCGTTTTCAGTGTACGAAGCCGATTCCCGTTCGTATCGCGGTGAAGGACCAGGCGAACGAGTGCTCGCTCTTTTCGCCCCGCGTCACCGTGGCGCGCGAAGCGAGCGCCGCGCATGCCGGCGGAGCCGCGATGAGGCCACCGGCCACCCTGAATACGCCGCCGCCGCGCAATGCCGACGACGCCCGCGACGCCTTCGCCCGGTTATTCAAGAAGTAGTTTTCGGCAGCCGTTTTCGCAGGGACGCCGTTGCTTCGCGGTGGCACCGCAGACAAAGCGTGCGCATGTTCGAGAGATCGCACTGCCCGCCGCCTTCCGCCACCGGCAGAATGTGGTCGGCGTCCCAGAGCGATTTACGGCTGCCTTCCCGCAAGCCCCATTCCTTCAGGAACCGACGCCGCGCCGCGTAATCGAGCTTGCGCATTTCCCCGCGCAGTTTCATGGTGTTGACGCCGCATTGCGCGCAGACGCCTTTGTCGCGCTCGAACACCTGTTCGCGCAGATAGCCAGGATTCGTCCGCAGCTTCCACTGATGAACGCAGGCATCGGAGCAGAACGTGCGCCGTCCCGCCGGCGTCTCGCTCCGGCACCAGCGGCAGAGCGGCCTGCCCGCCGGGCTGCGCTCGATCCCGGAAGGCTTCACCCAGCCGCCGGCTTTGGTTCGGGACAGCTTCATCGCGGTCTGAACCTTCCAAATCCGAAGTGCGCGTCGAGAACATGATTACGTTCGTCTACAGTGGCCGTTGACGCAAACGAGTCCTCGCGGGGCGTGCCGAACCGCAGATCGATCAGCGTCACCCGTGAACCCTTCTCCAGATCGGCCGCCGGCTCCACAACCCAGAGAGGCCACTGCACGAATTCGAGCAGCCGCTGAAAAGGAAATGTCTGCAGGGCGGCGTTGACCGCCGGCGTGCGAGGCGCTTTGTACCAGGTTTCCTGGTCGGATGAGTGAAACGAGCTTCGCAGATCGATGGGAACTTCGACGTAAGCGTTGCTCAATTCGGCCGCGCCCCTCCACACCAGCGGATTTCCGGAAGGGAACGCGCCCACCCGGCGCGGCGCCAGTCCGTTAAACGTGCGCGAGTCCATCTCCGACACGGCCCGGTCATGCAGGACGCTGCGTCCATAGTCGTAACCGCAAAGCAGCAAGAGGCCGACTACGGCCCATCCGGCCCCACTCGACGCCTGGCGTCTTTCCCCGATTTCGGACCCGACGAGGCGAGCGAGCGCGGGCGCGGCGAGACAGAGGAGCAGCACGGTCCAGATCGCCAGATCGATGATCGGCGTGAGGTCCCAGTGAAACCAGCGTCCGGAGAACGGCAGCAGGAGCCGGACTCCGTAGGTGTTGGTCAGATCGAGGATCACGTGCGACGCAACGGCCACCATGGCGGCGCACCACGCCGGCAGCCAGCGGATCTTCGAGCCTCCGAGTATCCGCACCAGAACGATCGCCAGCGCGGCCATCACCGGAATCCCCAGCAGCGAGTGCGTCAGGTTCCGGTGGTAGTGAATGTACGTCGCGCCGCCGCCAAACCATGAAACCGCATCGAAATCCGGAATATTGGCCGCGAGGACCATGATGCCGGTTCCGCGCGGCGTGAGACGTTTGAATCCGGCGCGTGCCAGGAACAATCCAACCAACGAATGCGTCAGGTTATCCAACCTGTGAGATTAGCGCGATGAAGGGTCTGATCCGTCAAATCAACGTGTCGAACGGCGGTCTGCCGAAGACAGCCATCACCGGCGCCGTGATGGTGGATTCCACCGGCGTCGCAGGAGACCGCCATCGCAATCTCAAGTACCACGGCGGACCGAACAAGGCCGTCCTGATGATCGCGGCCGAGTTCGTCGAC
>DASZUZ010000799.1:0-3915 GCA_035547415.1 Bryobacteraceae bacterium
TTCCAGAACGGAAAGATCGCGGCGAGGGATTCCATCACCGCGATCGTGAATCAGTTCGGCTGGTGAGCTCTTACTGAAGTTACTCAGACGCCTTCTGCGCCTTGCGGTGCTCGGCCCAGCGCTTTTTCTGCGCGGCAGCGATGCGCTTGCGCGCCGCTTCACTGAGCACACGCTTCCGGCGCGGGGCGGAGGGCGCAGAGGCCGGAGCGCTCGCGGAGGGCGTCGGCGCGCTCGTGCGGCTGCCTAACTGACGGCGAACAGCGTCGATCCGAGCCTGAATTTCATCGCGCTCCTTCTCCAGATGCATCAGAGCATACTCGAGAATATCGGCGTTCTGATTTGATTTTCCTCTTGGCATTAGATTCTCCCAAGACACTATATCATGGTGGAAATCAAGTTACTGAATTACAACGCAGGGAATTTAATGTGCGATTTCTTATTCAAAGGGTTACGCGTGCTTCGGTTCACGTTGAAGGTCAATTACAAGCGGCCATTGGAAGCGGATTACTCGTTCTGATCGGCATCTCCGCCAGCGACGGAACACAGGAGGCTGACTATCTGGCCGAAAAACTGGTCCATCTTCGGATTTTTCCGGATGAGGAGGGCAGGATGAATCGGAGCGCCATCGACATAAGTGGCCAATTGCTCCTCGTCTCCCAGTTTACGCTTTACGGCGATTGCCGCAAGGGCCGCCGGCCGAGCTTTGACGCCGCCGCGCCTCCGGCCGCCGCCCGCGCGCTCTATGAGTACGTAGTCGCAAAAGTGCGGGAGAAGGGACTGGTGACAAGAACCGGCGTATTTCAGGCGCACATGCAGGTAGAACTGATCAATGACGGCCCGGTGACGTTGATGCTCGATAGTGAACCAGCCGCGGAGAATGCGAAGCGCGGCGTCAGGCAGACGATGACACCGCCGTCAATTGGATGATGACTACGGTCGGTTCAGGTACTTCTCGTAGAGATCCTTCTGTCTGTTATTCAGGTCCACTGGCCTGCCTTTTATAAAAAGCAATTTCACCTGGGTCCGGGCCTCCAGCGGGTCGCCGTCGGTAACCAGCAGATCCGCCCATTTGCCTTCCTCCACCGTCCCGATCTGATCGCTGACGCCCCAGATCTCCGCGGCGTTCCTTGTCAGCGCTTTCAATGCCTCGTCATGCGGAAGCCCGAAAGCCACCGCCTGCGCTGCCTGAAAAGGCAGATTGCGGGAAGCCAGATTCGTTCCGCCCGTAAGGGTCGCGAAAGAGAATTTGACCCCGGCCTTCTGCAGTTCCGCCGCGGTGGCGTAAGATTCGTCGTACGCGTCATCCTGGTTCTGGGGCAATGCAAGCGACGGCCCGAGGATGACGGGGATATCTCGCTCTTTCAGCTCCTTTGCGGCCTTATATGCCTCAGGCGCATCGCACAGGATAATTCTGACCCTCTGTTTGTCGGCGAAATCGATTGCATTGCGGATTTCGCGCTCTTTCCTTGCCGAGACGAGAATGGGCTCTTTCCCCTCGATGACCGGTATCATCGATTCCAGCCGGAGATCCGGTTTGAATCCGGTTGTCTTCGCTTCTTTGGCCAGTTTGTAACGGCGGGCGCTGTCAAAGAAGCCGTTCAGTTCCGCCATCTCCTGATCGAAGTTCTTCTTCAGCGCGGCAAAGCTCCCGCGGTTCAATCCGGGCAACGCTCCCGGATTGGCGTCCGGTATGAAGACTGCCCGGCCGCCGGCCTGAATCGCGGGCAGTCGAAGGTGAAGCCCGGCGCGTGCCTTGACGCCCATTTCGTCAGTGGTCCATCCATCCAGATGGATCAGAGAGACCTGACCCGCGACTAATTGCCCCTGCGGCATCGCGGCCACGGTAGTAATCCCATTGACCCGAGTCACCGGAATGTGCTCGCTCGATGGATTCACAGCGGTCAGCGCGACCAGTTGCGGGTTGAATTTGCCGATTTCTGTAGTATCTTCCGTCTCGCGAACGGCATTGACTTCAACCAGGCCGATTTCGGTCCCGGCATCGATCAGGCCGGGATAGACGTGCATTCCTCGGGCATCGATCACCTTGACGTCTTTGGGCGCGGACAGGCTCTTACCGACGCCAATGATCTTGCCGTTGCGGACTAATATGGCGCCGTTCTGAATGTCCGCGCCCGCCATTGTGTGAATGGTTGCGCCGCGCAACAGAAACGAGTCGTCGCTGGCTGAGGCAGCGCAGAGCACCAGGGGAAGCAATCCCAGTAGCAGCGGCTTCACTGCACGACTCCCCGCGCGGTAACTCCGGCCCCGCCTCGCCGCTCGTCGGCGATGGCTTTCTGCATGAGCGCCTTTTTCTCCGCTTCCTTTTTCGTGCGACCTTGAATGTCCTCGTCGCGGTCGAAGTACTGATGGCCATCGATCCAGACCTTGAGAACTTTGCTGAAATTCGAAAGCGGCGGACCGTCATAGAGCAGTACGTCCGCGTCTTTGCCGGTTTCCAGCGAACCCACTCGCTGGTCGATCATGAGTTGTTTCGCCGGATTAATGGTGATCAGCGACAGAGCCTCCGTCTCGGTGAGCCCGCCATACCGCATCGTCTTGGCGGCTTCCTTGTCGAGATGCCGCATCAGTTCCGCGTCATCCGAATTCAGGGACGTAAGTACGCCTTTGCGAACCAGAATCGCTGCGTTATACGGAATGGCGTCCTGCGCCTCCATCTTATAGGCCCACCAATCGGCGAACGTCGATGCGCCCGTTCCGTGAGCCGCTATCTCCTTCGCGACCTTGTACCCCTCCAGCACGTGCTGCAGAGTACGGATCCTGAAATGATAATCGTCGGCAACGTGGAGCAACATCAGGATCTCGTCCTGCCGGTAACAGTGAGCGTGAACCAGACGCTTGCCTTCGAGGACCTCCACCAGTGGCTCGAGCCGCAGGTCGCGTGCCGGAGGGATGGCGGTCTCGCCCTTTGCGACCTTCGAGTTATACAGATCCCAGCTTGCCTTGTAGGCGACAGCGTCATTGAAGGCTTCGCGGATGACATCCTCCACTCCCATGCGCGTGGCGGGATAGCGAAGGTTCGCCGGCGCCCCTGCGGCGCGTCCCGCCTGGTTGCCGGCCCGTTTCGGATTCTCCCCGAGAGCGAATTTGATGCCTGGCATGGCGCCTTCGAACTTCATCTCCTCCGCATTCTTCCCCCATCGCATCTTCATCACGATCGTCTTGCCGCCAATCGAATTGGCGCTTCCATGGAGGATATTAGCCGTGGTCACCCCTCCGGCGAGCGCCCTGTAAACGGCTATATCTTCCGGATTCAGAACATCGGACATGCCGACCATGGACGAGACGGACACGCTGCCCTCGTTGATAGCTTCCGCCATAATGTGGGAGTGGCAATCGATGATGCCGGGCATGACATACTTCCCTGCCCCGTCTATGATTGTTGCTCCCGGTGGCGCGAGGACCTTTTCGCCGATCGCGGCTATCTTTCCGTTCTGCAGCAGGATCGATCCCCGGATCGTGCCGTTCGTGACGGTCAGGATGGTGGCGTTCTGAATCAATACCGGCGAATCCGCCGCAAACACGACTGCCGTGCAGACCAGCGTCATGAATCCGAGTTTCTTCATCGAGCAGGCCCTCCTGTTGCAATCGCGCCGCTTCCGCCGCGTCCGGGCGCGGGGTTTTCCGGCAGGGGTTCGAACTTGCTTCCATCCACAAACACGTACCTGATCCTGGTTCTCTCGGCGAAGAGATCGCCGTCCGCGACGACCAGATTCGCAATCTTTCCCTTGTCGATGCTGCCCAGCCGGTCGCTGACTCCATAGATCTCCGCCGGCGACAGGGTCAGCGCACGAATCGCGTCCGCGGGGCTAAGTCCCGCGTCGATGGCCTTTCTTACCGCCCGCATCAGATCCCGAGGGACCGAAACGCCATCTGAATAAAAGGCGAACCGGACTC
>DASZUZ010000800.1:0-4849 GCA_035547415.1 Bryobacteraceae bacterium
CGCGATGCGAGGAGCACTTTATTCTCCCCGGGCGGCCGCTTTCCGGCGACGAAGATTCCTCTCCCCAGCAGCGCATCTGGCCCCAGGCTGTGGATTCGAACTGACGCTTTCCGGCGAGTATACTCGGAGCCATGGCCGCCCTGGTCGATCCATTTGCGCGAAGTCCGGAGATTATCGATATCCGGCATTTCGGCGCGTGCGAACTCGACCCGTTGCTTCTCGAAGAGACAGTCGAGTGGGAGCGGGAACTCGATTGGGATTTCGGAAAATCGGCCGAACTGGTCCGCAAATTTGCCGATATGCGCGCGCTGGGCGGATGCGCGCTGGTCGATCGTGGCGAAGTGGCGGGCTACGGATACTCAGTTCTCGAAGAAAACAAGGGCCTCATCGGTGATATCTACGTTCGCCCCGCATGGCGTAACGGCGACAGCGAAGTACGGCTTTTTCGCAATCTGCTGGACAGCCTCATCGCCATGCCGGGCGTACGGCGAATCGAAAGCCAGTTGATGCTGGTGGAGCCCGCGATCGCGAAGAGCCTGCAGCGGGAAAGGTTCATCCGTCTTTTTGAGCGGATCCTGATGCGCGTCGATGCATTCCAGTCCCTGCCTCTCAATGTTTCAGCGAGTCGCCGCTTCCGCATTGAGCCGTGGGGCGATCACCACCACGACGCCGCCGCGACGGTAATCTCGCTGGCCTATAACGGGCACATCGATGCGCAGATCAACGATCAGTACCGGTCGTTCGGCGGAGCCCGGCGGTTCCTCTATAACATCGTGCAGTTTCCCGGATGCGGAGTGTTTTACCGGCCGGCATCGTTTGTGGCTGTCGATCTGACCACGGGATGGGTCGTCGGGATCGTGCTCTGCAGCTTCGTTGCGGATCAGGTCGGTCATATTACGCAGCTTTGCGTGACACCGCACGCAAAAGGCGCCGGTCTGGGGTATGAGCTTCTGCGCTCATCCATGGAAACATTGCGCGCGGCGGGCGCACGGAGAATCAGCCTGACCGTGACGGCGGCGAATGCCGAAGCCATAAGCCTGTACGAACGGTGTGGGTTTCACGATACAAGGCGCTTCTTCGCCTATGTCTGGGAGGCTCGTTAGAGTCTTGACCCCGGACCGGGATCGGGGGCACAATGAAGGCACGTGGAGTGATTTAGGTCCGCGCGTTGCGCGTTCCGGCTACTTTGCAACCACGCTAAAAAAAGGCTAAAGGCAAGCGTCGGTTTGGTCATTTCCGACCCTGGTGCCTGCGGCCCAGGGCCTTTTTTATTTCCGGCTCGGGTTGCGGCGCCCCTCGCTTGCTGGACGCGAGAGGAGATTTCGATGGCCGTGCCCCTTTCCGATCTGTTGCTCATTACGATCTCCATTCCGCCACGCGAGATTGAACGTCTGCTGGACGCGCTGGCAAAGCTTCCCTACCACATCAACCCCGATCTGAAATACCGGGAATGGCTGACTGACGTTCAGTTCCCCGCATATCGGTCCTGGCTTACGGATCTGCAGCAGATGCTGAACCGCGAAGGATTCCAGTCCGCCCTGTTGCGCGACGCTCCGGCGCTGGCGGCGGTCCCGGCATACTGAAGAACGAAACTCTCCGGCTCGAGGCTTACCGCCGGGTTCCGTCAATCCAGACGAAAAAAGGCGATTGCAGGCGCGGTTCTGCCCGTACTCGGTAGTACCATTCAGGTTGGCCCGATGAACAAGAAATGGAAGCGAGTGGGCATCTGCGCCGCCATTGCCGCAGGCAGTGTCCTTCTCACACTGGCGCTCGGGAAGATCCGATTCTTCCAGCTCCTGAACCTCAAAGCGCAGGATGCGCATTTCGTCCTTCGGGGCAAACTGCCCGTCAAAGACATCGTCATCATCGGCGTTGACACCAAAACGCTCGAGACTTACCCGGAGCTGACCGCGTTCTGGCATCGCTACTACGCGGACGCGATCCGCGGGGCGGCGGAAGGCGGGGCGAAGGTTTTCCTCCTCGACGAAGCCTTTTCCACTACGGTCACGAAATACGAGCCCGATAACGACTCCTATCTCGCCCAGGCATTCGCCGAGGCGTCGCCCGTCATGCCGGTCATAACCGCTTTCGTGCCGGAGGCCATGGGTGCCCAGGAGAAGCCTGAATTTGCGGTCCCTCTCAATATGCTGGCGTCCGCCATGGGATCGGCCGCTTTTGCCAATCTCACGGCCGATACGGATGCCGACGACTTCGTCCGCCGTCAGGAACTGATCGAAGCGCCCCGTCCCGGCGCTCCCACCGAGACTCTGATCCGCTCGATGGGACTTCGCGCCGCCGAGAAATTCCTGGGTCAGGACGTCCAGTTCCGCGGCAACGATCTCTACCTCGCCGGCCGCCGCATTCCGGCGCAGGACCGCACCATCATCATCAACTTCGCCGGACCCGCCGGAACATTTCCCCGCATTCCGCTCTATCGATTTATTGAAGCCGCCCGCCACCACGATGTGAAGACGCTGGAAAACTGGGTGAAGGGCAAAACGGTACTGCTCGGCCCCGATAACTACACGGGTGACCGTTACGATACCCCCTTCTATACTTTTTTCACAGGCGGCAAGGCCACCACGCCGGGGGTTGAGATCCACGCCAACACCATTCGCACGCTCCTCACGGGCGAATATCTCCAGCCCGTGTCCGAAACAGCGCGGTTCGGCGGACTTCTCATCGCGTCCGCGGCCTGCGTTGCGGTCGTGACGTCGCTGGCCGTTTCACAGACGGTGCTGTGGTCGCCGTTGCTGCTGCTTGCGCTCCTTGGCGCGACGCACCTCCTCTTCCTCGAAGGCTGGCTGTTCTCCACTTCGGAAACCCTGCTCGTGTTCGTCGCTTCGCTCATCGGCGGCATCATTTACCGTTTCGCTACGGCGGAGAAGAAGAGCACCTTTTTCCGTGGAGCCGTGGCTCTTTTTGTCGGAAAGCAGGTTGCGACCGCGCTCGATGAAACCCAGAAGATCAGCCTGGTCGGCAAGCGCCAGAAAGTCACCATCCTCTTCACCGATATCCGCGGGTTCACCGCCTTCTGTGAATCGAAAGATCCGGCGGTGGTCGTCGACCTCCTCAACATCTATATGTCGAAAATGGTGTCCATCATCGTGAAGAACGGCGGCCACGTCAACAAATTCATCGGGGACGGCATTCTGGCGGTATTCACCGATGACGACCCGGGCGCGCGGCCCGGCGACCACGCCATTCGCACCGCTCGTTGCGCCACGGAAATGGTCAGTGAGGTCGTCGGCGAGTTTCGGACAGGCGCTGGCTTCCATTCGGGCGAAGTTGTTATCGGGAACGTCGGCTCATCCGATAAGCTCGAATTTACTGTGCTCGGAGATACAGTCAACGTCGCCTCGCGGCTCGAGAGTCTCAATAAAGATCAGAAAACAAAGCTCCTGATGAGTGAGCAGGCGCGTGAAATGTTGGGGGGCGAAATCGACACCATGTACTTGGGCGCAGTGCCGGTTAAAGGCAAGTCGGAAAAAATGAAGCTGTTCACCGTGACGTCGTTACTGGAAGAGTCCCGCATTGCGGAATTGAAAGCGCAGGAGCAGCACGCATGAACCGGCTGTGGAGCGGGCGCTGTCGCCTGCCGTTTGTTGCGGTTCCGCTTCTCGTTGCGCCGGCAATCGCGCTTCACGCCGACACCCGGGAAGAACCCGTCGGCCTGGTCCTGAATCCGGCCGGTTCCAAAGTCCTTCGGGCCAACAGCGAGACTCCTCTTGCCGCTCGCGCCGGAGACATCCTTTTCGCGGGCGACGCGCTTCGTTCCGAAACAGCCGCTGCCAGTTTTCTCTACTGCCCCGCGAAAACTTCCCAGATGCTCGATCAGGGCAGCGAAGTCATTCTCCAGTCGAAAGCCCTCAAAATCAAAGCGGGGAAGATTAGCGGATCGCGTCCCGTGAACGCCTGCTTCCTGCCCACGGTCGTCCGCGTCGCCGTAGCCTCCCAGCAGCACTACGGAGTCAGCATGACGCGCGGCCTCGCGAAGCCGGAAGGCGATATCCTCGCCTTCAGCGCTCTTCCCGCCGCCGTTCAGACGGAGCTCCAGCCCTTCGAGCAGGCGCTGCGGGCGGATCCCAACGACACGCAGTCGCTGATCGAAGAGGCCGCCATCTTCGACCGCAACAAGCTCGAAGCAAACGCCCTGGCTGCTTACCGCAAGGCCGCCACTCAGTGGCCCGACGCTGTTTGGATGAAAGGTCGCATCTTCGAACTCGAGGAATCGCTGGCCACTCAGGCTGCCATTAAAGCCGCCGCCATTTCTCCGGAAGCGAAGACCTACGCGATGGTCGTGGGAATTTCGAAATATCAGAAGCTCCCCCAGGACCTCTGGCTTCAGTTCCCGCAGGCGGACGCAAAATCGTTCGGCGACTATCTTTCCAGCCCTCGCGGCGGCGTTCCGGCCGACCAGATGCTCGTCCTCACCGACGAACAGGCCACCACGGCCGCGCTCCGCAACTCCTTTCAGACTTTTCTGAAAAACCGCCCGGGCAAAAAGGACACGGTGTTCATCCTGCTTGCCGGACACGGCACCGTGGACAGCCGGGGAGCCTACATCGTCACGTATGACAGCGATCCTCAGGATCTCTCCTCCACGGCGATTCCCATGGCGGAGATCCAGCAACTGGTCGAAGAAGAGCTTTCCAAAGTCGGCCGCGTCGTCCTTCTGGCCGATCTGTGCCGCGCCACCACCATCGGTAATACCAAAGCGTCTTCCATCGGGAGCGCGGTGGAGAAGCTCGGCGAAGCCCCCGGCGCCATGCTCGGCCTGGTCGCTTCGCGTCCCAAAGAGATCGCTCTCGAAGGTCCGCAGTTCGGGGGTGGCCATGGCGCCTTCGAA
>DASZUZ010000801.1:0-7992 GCA_035547415.1 Bryobacteraceae bacterium
GATTGCGCGGAAAGACACAGCGGTCGCCCGCTGGAATCTTACTGTGACCTATGCATTGATAGGTGCCCGCAGTGTGCGGGGGCAGTCGTCCGGATGGTTCGGCAAAGCACTGGAGCAGTGCCGGGCCGCCGCGGCGATTGAGAAGGCGGCGAGTCCGGCCAGCCGGTCCACCAATGAAGATGTGACGACCGCGCTTGTGTACACGATGGCGGGTGATGTCAGAGCCGCCCGGCCGTATCTGGAGCGGGCCGAGGCGGCGATGCAGGCGCGGGCGCTTTCTCCTGTCCTGCTCGCCCGCGTTTATGCCGCGCGTCACGAAAACAAGCGCGCACTGGAACTGCTGTGGCAGGGCGCATCCTGGCGTGACCGGCGGCTGCTCTACGTGAACATCAGCCCGCTGTTTGCGAATGTCCGCGGAGAGCCGCAGTTTCGCGATCTGCTCCAGAAGATGCGCCTTGCCTGATTCGCGGTGATTTAATTCAGGCAGGGCCGTGGTCGAATAGCAGTCATGGTTCTCCTGAGCCTGCTTCCGCTGATCGCGTTTCAGCCGGACCCCGCGATGCTGCGCCGCCTTTACGAAGAGGGTCTGGCGAAGCGCGAACACGAGTACGGTGTGCAGGACCCGCGTACCGCCGGAGCGGCGCGCGACCTCGGTCTCTTTCTGCGGGAGTGGACAGATCCCGCGAGCGCGCACGCGCCTCTGGCGCAAGCTCTCGAGATCGATCAACGGGCTCTCGGACCGGCTGATCCGCAAACGCTCGCAGACGCCGCCAACCTCGCCAGCGTTTCTCCACCGGACGAAGCCGATCGTCTCTGGACGCGCGCGACGCAGAGTCCGGATGCGGCTTTGGCCGCCAAGGCGCTGGCGGCGCTCGGCGATCTCCGCGAATCGGCCGGAGACAAGCGCGGCGCGGCTGAATTCTACAGGGGCGCTCTCGCGAAGGAGGAGGCGGCGAGCGGCAAATCGGGCGCGCGCGTGGCGGTCCGTCTGAATGCGCTGGCACTGGTTGCAGATCCTCCCGACGCGATTCCCCTGCTGCAGCGAGCGCTGGCCATCAACCGGCGGGCGTGGGGTGAGCGGCATCCGGAAACCGCAACCACGGAGGTGAATTTGTCCGGCGAGCTGCTCGCGACCGGTCATATCGCGGAGGCCGTGCGGATCGGGCGGCTGGCTCTCGGGAATTTCGAGGCTACGCTCGGGCGGGATCACCCGCGAACGGCGGCAGCCGCAAGTACGCTGGCCGATGCGTTGCGCGCCTCGAAGGATAACGGGGGAGCGGAAAAGCTGTATCGCCGCGCGTTGGCGATTGATGAGCGCGCATACGGGCCCGCGCATCCGGAGACGCTGGGTGACGTCCGCAATCTCGCCGATTTCCTGCGCGAAACCGGGCGCCTCAAAGAAGCAGCGGAACTGGAAACGCGCCTTCGGCAGTGAGCGATCGCTGCCGGCCGGCGTTCCGGACGAGACATTTCACCGGGTCGGCGACATCGGATCGCCGGCAGCGTAAACCGCAATCCGATGGTTTGTAAAAGCCAGGTAAGGACCCGGTTTTACGAGTGGCATATGACACTCCACGCACGCGCGGCCCGCAATCGCGCGCGTATGCCGCGGCGCCGCATGGCAGTTCCGGCATTTCGCGTCATAGGCGGCCGGCCTGCGCTCCGCAGGCGCGTGCGGAGAATGGCAGGTCAGGCAACTGAGCCGCCCCTGGCTTTGGCGGAAGCACGCGCTCGCGGCAAGCAGGAGCGGCTGATGCCGGGCGTTCCACGGATTTTTCAGGTCAGTCGCGTCGCCCGCTGCCGCCGGCATCCGATGACACTCGCCGCACAGCTTGTTCAGATCGTCCGCCGAAGACTGCCCCGGCATCGCGAGTGCGTTCCGCCGGGGATCCTTCGCGTGATCGCCGCCCGGCCCGTGACACGCTTCGCATCGCACTCCCAATTCGTGCGGCGTGATCGATTCGTCCGCGCTGAATGAAAGCGGCCCGGTCGAGTGGCACGCAAAACAGCGCAGGATCGCGGCGGAGGGATCGAAGATCCGGTAGTCTGCGCCGTTCTGGTTGCGGTGGCCCGGCGTGAGCGCCATGCCATTGATCGCGCGATACCACGTCTCGCCGAGTTCGATATAATTCGCCGCGTCTTTCCTGCGGACAAACGTGATCGCCTGCGCGCCGGCGCCGAACGCCCACTCGCCGGGTTGCGGAGGCTTCGCGGGCGCGAGCGCGGCGGCGTGCGGAGTCGCGCTTTGCGCGCTGAATTCGGCCGCATGACATTTGCCGCAAGCCTCCGCGCCGACGTAATCGGACGCGGAGGCGGAGGCAAGCGCAAGCCACAGGGCTACGATGATCCGGATCAGAAGATAAACTTACCAGAGTATTGGATCTGACGGCCATACGTTCCGGCCGCCGCGTCGATCGCTTTCCCGAAGTTGACGTTGGTCGGCGCGGTAACCGGGTTGGCCGGCGTAAACGTGTTGGGAACATTGAACGCATCGACCCGCAGTTCCATGTGCAACCACTCCCGAATCGGGAACTGTTTCGCCAGTGCCAGATCGACGTTGACGTAACGCGGTCCCAGCCAGTCGTTGAATTGCACCGGATTTGTCGCGCGCGTGAAGGCCGGCAGTTGCTTCACCTTGCTGGTATCGAACCACATCCCGGCCGTGGGGTTTGAAATGGCCGGATCGCCGCTCACCAGTGCGCCGGAGTTCGCGATCGGCGCACTGGTGAGCGAACCGCCGACATAGCTGCTCTGGCTCGTGCCCGTGGTGGAAGTCGAGCCGAAGCGCAGAGGAATTCCCGAGTTGTAGGTGTAGATCCCGCTCAAAGACCAGCCGCCGAGCACGCCATCGACGATACGATTGGATCCGCTCAGATACTTGCGGCCTCTGCCGAACGGCAGTTCGTATACAGACGCGACCGTTACGCGATGGCGGGGCGTCTGCGTGGGCGTCCACGTGAACCGATGCAAATACTCGTCTACGTCGTCGTAGTATTCTTGATCCACTTCGCGATTGTAGTTATAGCCGACGCTCAGATTCAGCCCGTTTGTAAAAGGCCTCCGTACGGAGATCTGCAGCGACTTATAGCGATCGCCCCGGCCCCCGATCAACGCTTGCCAGATATCGCTGTACTGGGGATAAGGACGCAGCAACTGGCTGGCCGCGACTTTTGCCTGCGTACGCAACTGGCCGGGCATTTGCGTCGCGGGCAGCAGATTGTAAAACGGATTGGCGACCGACGTATTGACCTGGTTCCCCGCCTGGAAGGCGATGCGAGGGTCGGCCAGATTCACATTCTGCGAGTACGGCAGATTGTGTCCAATGTTGGTGAAGAACGTAATATCGGCGAGTAATTGCGCCGGTAACTGGCGCTGCAGGCTGATGTTCAGCCGGTCATTGACCCCCGGATTGAAGTTCTGATCGAAGAAAGTGGCGGTGTCCCCGAGAGCCGTATAACGGCCCAGTGTATTCCCCGTGGGCGGAACGACTCCGCCGGGGAACGGATTGGACAGAGTTGCCTGAGGGATGCCCTGCAGCGGAGCGATGACGGTGGATGTCGCGGCGTAGCCGGGATAGGGAACGCTCCCCAGAATATTCAGGGAGTCGGTCAGCGTCGCCGGGATAATGTAGCGAGCCCAGCCTGCCCGAAGAGCCGTTTTCTCATTGATCTTCCACGCCACGCCAATACGCGGCTCGAGCAACAGTTTCGGTGGATTCCAGGAGTCAGGGTTGCTCGAACTCGTGAAGTTCCACGCGCCGTTGTAAATGGGAGGTGTTGTACGGAGTTGCTGCGCGAGCATGGGCAAGACCGGCGTGTTGGCGCCGGAGAGTTCCGGAATCGGATTGGTCAGGTCAAGCCCCGCGCTGAGACGATGGCTCGGGTCCCGCAGTCCGGAGAAGAACTCATAGCGAAGTCCGATGTTGACGGTGATCCGGCTGCTGAAATGAAAATCGTCCTGGATAAACGCGCCGATGAAGTTGTTGCGCGGCATCTGGATCGGGATGGTAGACGCGGTCGAACCGTTGTCGAGCGCGCCCAGCAGGAACGTCGCCCACCCATTGCCGTTCAGAGCGGTGTTGGGACTGTTGTAGGTGTTCGCGGTCAACGCCGGGTTGAAAGAGAAACTCGCCAGCGAAGGCCTGGCTGCATTGACGTTTTCACGCCGGTACTCAGCTCCAAATTTCACGTAGTGGCGCCCGATGTTTTTCGAGATTTTCGATTCCAGATTCCATGAGTTGGGCGTCTGGTACCAGTAACTGGACACGCCCATGGCCGTTCCCGATCCCTGGTTGACTTTGAATCCCGGGATGTAAATCTGCGGCAGGCTGGGGATATAGGACGAATACCAGTTGCTGCTCGGCCAGATCGTCGCGAGATCGGAGGGCTTCAGGTTGCGATCGGGGTAGCCGAAGGAGTCGTTGATGTAGTTATAGCCGCCATGGATATCCAGCACGGTGGTCGGATTAATCGTCCATACGGCGTCGCCCGCGGTGCTGATGGCATTCCTGACCGATCCGTAGAGCGGCAGCAGTGAAGATCCACCTGTATAGTCCTGAATCGCTTCCGTGGTGTGCAGGATGTTGTAGCGGCCGAATACCTTCCACTTGTCGGAGATGTTGTAATCGCTGCGGTCCATCAGATTCCAGTACTTGTATGGATCGGCGTATCCAGCCTTGAAGTTGTTGGCCGCGGTGTACTGATTGCCGGGATTGTTCGGCTGCCAGACGCTTTTCATCAGCAGCGCGGCGGTCGGATCGATCCGCGACGCGGGAATGACGTTATTTGGAAAAGGCGTGCGAGTTACCGTGCTTCCCTGCGTGACGGTCGTCCACGGATCGTAGATGGTGTCGAGCGCGCCCTGCGTGTTCAGCGTCTGCGAAAAGTCGCCGGTCCGCTGCGCGGCGGTGGGGAGGGTGTCGATGACCGAAAGAGGACTGCTGATCCTCATTCCTTCATAAGCGAAGAAGTTGAAGAGTTTGTTCCGGATGATCGGATTTCCCAGCGTGCCGCCGTAAGTATTCTGGCGCGTATTGTTGGCCGCGCCCGTGTAGCGATCCGCCATCGCATTCAGATTCGGATTGCGCCCCACGAAGTATGCCGTGCCGTGAAAGCTGTTCGTCCCGGACTTCATCTGCATCGCCATGACTCCGCCGGCGCTGTGACCGTATTCCGCATCGACCGAATTCTGCTGCAGGTTCACCTGCTCCACGGCATCCGGAGGCGGCGTGTAACTGGATTTCTGCGTCGTCATGGACGGAGTGCCATCGAGCAGAAGATCGTTCTTGTCATTGGTGTTGCCCCCGACGTCGAACTGCGATCCGGCCCAGAAATGGAAGGGCTCCCTTTCTTTGGTCGACGTCAGAATGACCGCCGGATTCAGTTCGACGAACAGGAACGGGTTCCTGCTGACGAGCGGAAGAGTGTTCGCCATCTTGGTGTCCACGGTATTGGCCATGGTTGACGTGTTGAACTCGACCGCGACAGGCGTGGCTTCCACCGTAACCGATTCGCCCGCATTTCCCACCTGCAGCGCGGCATTCACGGTGATATCGCTCAGAGCCTCAACGCGAATATTCTTCTGAACAAAATTGCGGAACCCGCTGCTTTCCACCGTGACCGTGTAGCTGCCCGGAACGACGAAATCGAAGATGTAATGGCCCGATTGATTGGTCTGCGCGGTCGCCTGAACGTTGGTTTCGGTATTGACGAGGGTAACGTTGGCAGCGGGCACTACCGCGCCCGAAGCGTCCGAAACGGTGCCCTGAATCTTACCTCGCGTATCCTGCGCTGGCGAAAGAGCGGCAAGCGCGAACAGAAGAGAGAGTGCGATTGCACTGGATTTCATGGTCAACCCCCCAAAACGTGAGATGAATCGGGGTATTTATATAGCGTCGCGAATCCGGAGTCAAAGCACGGATGCTGAACGCAACGTTCAGTGAATCTGAACGATGGACCTGCAGAGGCGGCGGGAACGGGCTTGGAGCGGCGACCGGCTCAATCGCTGCTCCTGACGAATACATCTTTTCCGGAACCGGTCGTGACCGATCCGCGGAACTGATAGCCGTGCTGCACCGTCAGCGTCTTCTCGACGGTCATCTCGCGACCGTTGCGGCTGAGGCTGTGCCGGTAGAGGGTCGTGACAGTAGAGTCCTGAACGTTGCGAACCGTCTCGGTGACCAGCTTGTTGCCTTCCCACCGGGCTCGCCCGGTCACTGTAACGCCTGCGTCTCCCGTATTGGTTGTTTCCGAGCTGTCCAGCCGGAACTCGATCATCTCATGGAAGGGCTTCGGTTCGCCTGTTTCGGAGCGCGTCGTCTCAACCGAGAATCCGCGAGGGGTCTGGCGGATGACGATCGCGGCCGCGGTCGTCGGCACGCCCTGATGCGCCGATTCGCTCCGCTCCGCATCCATTTTCCAGGTTCCCGTGAACGGAGCGAGCGCCGGCGCGCCCGTTAAAACCGGCAAGGCGAGACTCGCGATCAAACCAATCAGCCCGCACCGCATACCCCTGCCAGTCTGCAGCCAGCATGCCAGTGTGCGTGGACGGCCAACCGCCTCTGGTTTATTCCGCGTCCACGACGCAACGGAACCCGAGCGCGCCGGACCTGTCATAGCCGCTCGCCATCAACAGCAACTTCCCGTGCTGATCGTTGCGATAAGCCTGCGGGAAGTACCACAGGGAGCCCTGCGGCTGGTAATAGCTGCCACCGCGCAGAATGCCTCCCCGCGTGTGATCGTCGACATACTCGTCCGTCCATTGCCAGACGTTTCCCACCAGGTCCATGACGCCGGAAGGACTGGCGCCTTGCGGATGCGCATCCACGTTGTCCGGTCCTCGCATCGTTCGTCCTTTATCGGGCGCCGGCACGGCGGAAGACTTCCATTCGTTGCCCCAGGGATACACGCGCCCATCGGGACCCTGCGCGGCGAACTGCCATTCCCATTCGTGCGGCAGCCGTTTGCCGGCCCACGCGGCATAGGCGCGCGCGTCTTCCTGAGAGACCCAGGTGACCGGTTTGTTCGCCCATCCGTCCGGATAGGAGCCGTTCTTCCAGTCGCGCAGGAAATTCAGATCGTCGCGCGGGTGATATCTGGTGGCGTCGATGAATTTTTTGAACTGTGCGTTCGTGACCGGGTACTTGTCGATGTAGAAGCTCCGGATCTGCATCGGATGTTCGTGGAACCGGCGGGCGGCGTCTTCCCACGGGTACTGTACGTCGACGCCAATGTCATTGAAACCCTCGATTTCGATTCCCGCCACGCGAAACAGGAACGAGCCGCCCGCAACGCGGACCATGCCTTCGGGCGCGGAGCCGGCTCGCTTTGTGGGCGGTATCTCCACCAGCTTCTGCGGAAGCGCCTTCCACTGATCCGGGTAACTCGCGAGCGGCTTCGCGGTCAGGCTCTTCATCTTTCCCATGAGACTCTGCAGCTCCGGCGCGGGCTGTCCGTGAGTCAGCAGAATGGCTCCATAGCCGTGCGCCTCGATTGCAAAGGAAAGCAGGTCCATGCCGCCGTTTTCACGCTCGGGCGTAAGTTCAACGCCGTGATAGAGATCGAAATATCTGGCGCCGTCCGTATGCGGAATTGCCATTTCGGGGCCGTGCACGTCGTACTCGTTGCGGTTGACGATCGTCCAGACCGTGCTGCCCGCCCGCGGCCATTGGCTCGCGAAGACGCCGTACCGCCGCATCGGAGAAAAAGGTTCCCAATCCGGACTGGTCAGGTAGTTCGCCACGGCGCGCTCGATCGTTGCGATGCGACGGGTCGCCTCCCCGTCGCGCGGCGTGATTCCGTTCCAGATGCCCCAGATGTTCTCCCAGCTCTCCCAGCCCTCGCCATTGAAGAAAGCGAATTGCAGGTCGTTCGTTTTTGAGCGGTTCCACCGGTCCGAAATGTTCACCATGTGGCGCGGTTCCAGCCAGCGGTACTTATCGACGCCCGGCACGAAATCGAACTGCCTGGCGTACTGACCCCAGGTCATCAGGTT